>JASLKI010000054.1 GCA_030747575.1 Verrucomicrobiota bacterium
GACGCACTGATTCCCTCGCTTGGCCAAGCGGGCGGCGGCTTGCATTAGCATGGGTCGGTTGAGATCCATCCCTACGAGCGCGCCTCCCCGCTTGGCCAAGCCGATGGCGATATCACCCGTTCCGCAGCATAAATCCAGCCCTGTTTCACCTTCATTAAAATTCGCAAGGACAACCATGCGACGCTTCCAAATCCGATGTAGTCCGAGGCTTTGGATGTCATTGACGAGATCGTACCGTGCAGCGATCGCGCCAAACAATTGGTCAACTTTTTGTGTGTGTCTGGTTGAATCGATCGCCGTTTCCACTGGTCGGTGACAAGTATCACCTCCCTTACCAGTTCACCAGCAAATCCTATCCAGCGACACAATTAGGAGGTTTGATTCCTCAGATGATAAGGGCAACAATCCCCTCCGAATGTTGTCGCTTGAAGAAGCCATTGAACGATCACTAGCCGCCACGCCTAAGCTTGGAGGCGAGACCATCTCCCTAGCCAATGCCGAGGGTCGGTTTGCCGCTTCGGACGCAAAGGCCAAGGTATCGTTGCCGGCCTTCGACAACTCAGCCATGGACGGGTATGCCGTCAGGAGTTGCGACTTGAAGAGCGCTACTGCCGACTCGCCCGTTGGTTTGATGTGCGTTGGTGTGATCCCCGCCGGGACTTTTCCGGCAGGCTCACTTGAAAGCGAAACCTGCATGAAGATTTATACTGGCTCGCCAATCCCGGACGGCACGGATGCAGTGATCATGCAGGAGGATTGCCGTTCAACTCGCGGCGATGGCGCAACCATCCTCTTCAACGAGCGGGTCAAGCCGTGGGAAAATATTCGCCTGCAAGGCGAAGATATTAGGGAAGGCGACGCAGTGATCTCCAATGGTTCCCGAATAACGGCTGGCACGATCGGATTGCTGACTGCGTCGGGCCATGATCGAATTGAAGTCGGACGCAGGCCAAGAGTCGGGCTGTTGGCAACCGGCAGCGAGCTGACCGAGCCACCCGGTTGCCTGAAGCCTGGCGAAATATATGAGAGCAACCGCGCCATGCTGGCCTCGCTCGCGGCTAGAGTGAACGCCGAGCCCACACCCTATCCCATCGTGCCCGACTCGCTCGATAACACAGTTGCTGCCTTGGAGAGGGCTTTCGCGGAAAATGATGTTGTCGTGACCTCCGGCGGCGTGTCGGTGGGCGACCACGACCACGTGAAGCCGGCTATCGAGCGGCTCGGCGGTTCAGTGGATTTCTGGAAAATCGACGTCAAGCCAGGCAAGCCGTTTGTACTTGGCCAAGTCGGCAGCAAGCCGCTGTTCGGGCTGCCGGGGAATCCGGTTTCGGCCCTCGTCACATATCTGCTGATCGCTCGGCCCGCCTTGTTGAACATGCAGGGTGCGCGGGAATGGCGTCTAACCAAGCGGCCGGGTTGCTTGGTGGACGAGTTCGTCAATAGAGGCGATCGGCGGCATTTCATGCGGGTGACGATCGACGATCGTGGGCTTGTCCTAAGCGCCGGGGGGCAGCGCTCACACATGCTGAGCAGCTTGGCCAAGGCCAACGGCCTCGTTGATTTGCCGCCCAAGTCCCTATGGTCCAAGGGCAAGAGGGTCGAGGTCATCCCGATCGATCAATGACTGGCTTGATTTTTTAGATTCTCAAGCTTGGCCCGGGCAGCGCCGCGCCGGGCTTCCGCATCATGAACCACATCGCTCAACGAACGGGAAACACATTCCTCCAAAAGTTTTCCCGGAGGCATACCACTCGCCTCGGAAGCGGCGATTAACATTTCAACAGACTGCTCTGAAAGAGTCCAGCCGCTCACGACTTCCTGAGGCTCTGCTTGTTTTTCCGTCGGCTGATCCGAGTCGGGGTTGACCACCGTTCGGATGGCGCTCCGGACGAGGCTGACCATTTGTTTACCCTCCTTGTTGGCGAACGATTTGACCTCGCTGATCAATTCCCTGGGTGCCCAGGAGCCGGATTTTCCTGCGTCACTTGGTTTGGTGTCTTTGCTCACTTGTCGCTGGGCTTGCCCGAGGTCATCGAAGCGATCAATCGGTCGTTCAGTTCACGTGCCGGGTTATATCCCGACGCACTCAGCTTGGTGCTGAGGGCGGCCACCTCAATCAGGCGGGCCAGATTTCGGCCCGGCCGGACCGGGATGCTAATTTTCCTCACCTTAACCCCGAGGACTCTCATGTGATCCTCATCCATGCCAAGTCGATCGATGTCCTTGACATCCTTCCACGCCTTGAGAGAGATCACCAAGTCCAGCCGTTTTTCCGTTCGCACACTCTTGGCCCCGAACATGGCTGCGACGTTGATGATGCCTATGCCGCGCACCTCCATGTGGTTTCGGGCCAACTCCGAACTGGTGCCAACGATCTCGCGGCCATCGAGCAGCGTCATTTTCGTGACATCATCGGAGACCAGGCTATACCCCCGCTCGATCAACTCCAGCACGGTTTCGCTCTTGCCGATGCCGCTCTCGCCACAAATAAGCACCCCGACCCCGTGAACGTCCACCATGCTGCCTTGGATGGTCGCGCGCGGCGCAAAAAGCAAATCCAGTTCTATCGTGGCCAAGTTCACGAATCGCATAGTCACCATCGGCGTCTGAAAAAAAGGCACACCAACCTCGTTGGCGATTATCTTGAGTTCCCGGTCTATCCGCAGGTTTCGCGTGAAAACGATGCAGGGAATCTTATACGAGCAAAGTCTCTTGTAGCGCTTGATGCGGTCCCGCATCGATAGCGACTTAAGGTAATAAGCCTCGGCGTTGCCGATCACTTGGATGCGCTTGAAGGCGATATATTTCGTGAAGCCGGCCAACGCTAGGCTTGGGCGGTTGACGGTCGGCTCGATGATCGTCCGCCCCAAGCCGTTCTCCCCGGCGACCAGCCTCATTTCCAACGGCTCAGCCTGTTCCCTGAAGAATCGCTCGGTCGTGATCTTCTCGCGCGTGGGTTTTCTCTTCGTCGCCATGCTATAAGTTGAACTCGGGGCCAAGATAGATTTCCCGTGCGACAGGATCGTCCACGAGAAACTCCGCCTTGCCCTCGCACCGAACGTCCCCCTTGTGAATGATATAGGCGCGGTCGACAAGCTTGAGCGTCTCGCGGACATTGTGGTCGGTGATAAGGATGCCCATCCGACGCTCCTTGAGCTTACGCAAAATCTTCTGCACCTCGTATACCGCGATCGGGTCAATCCCGCTGAACGGCTCGTCGAGTAGAAGCATCCGCGGGCTGGTCACCAAAGCCCGGGTGATCTCGAGCCGACGCTTCTCGCCGCCGCTCAGCGTGTACGCCTTACTCCGGGCCAAGGGGGTCAAATCGAGTTCCTCAAGCAGCGACTTGAGGCGGGCCTTTTGCTCCAGCTTGTCGGAGGTGCATACCTCAAGGATCGCCAAAATATTCTGCTCCACCGTCAACTTGCGAAACACTGACGGTTCCTGCGTCAAGTAGCCAATGCCCAACCGCGCCCGCTGGTGCATGGGCAGGTTGCCGATCGACTTGCCCTCGAATACCACCTCGCCCTCTTCCGGCTTCACCAGCCCGACTATCATGTTGAACGAGGTCGTCTTGCCCGCACCGTTCGGGCCCAGCAGGCCGACGATCTCCCCCGGCGACACGGAGAACGTCACGCCGTTGACCACACGCCGTTTTTTGTATGCCTTGGCCAAGCCCTTTGCCTCGAGCAAACTCATCGTGTCCCTGCTTTCATCTCGCCCTGTTTTTTAGTTCCCTCGCGCATTTTTGCGATCGTCTTCGAGTTCAGCGTCATCTTCCAGCGGCCGGTTGCCTTGAGCCGCTTGGTTTGTTGATCAAACACGACATCCCTACCGCGCAACTCGCCCTCGGCGGTCTTCAGCACCGGGTCTCCTGTCAGGCGCAACAACCCAGTGCCAAGGTTGTAAATCGCCGCTTGACCAAGCGCAACCACCTCCGCGCCATCCAACCGCGTCCGGATCTCCACACTCGGCTTGCCACTCAAGCGCATCGTCTCATCCGCCGTGGAATAAACCAAGCGGTCACCCACGTACCGCATCGCGTTTTCGTCGGTCGTTGATAATACGTCCAAGTCGCCGGATGCATCCAGCGAAACCAAGCCCGCACCCTTCGGGTCGATCTCGACCAAAACATTTTGAGCCAGAACCCTCAACCCTTCGTCGCCGCTCATCACCACGTTGCCAGTGAACGTCGCCGAGTCCAACCCCTTGGCCTTTTTAGCCTGCCGATACTCGAACGAATCGCACACAATCAACAGCGGCTCGCCGCTTGGTTCCGTTTTGGCCGGCAACAGAAACCGGGTGCCACCCTTGGGTTGAGGTAGCTGCATCTTCACTCTTCCGCTCGCCCGGAAGACTCCGTCGTCCGGCGACAATTCGACCGAGCGCGCCTGGCCGCTTTGCGTTCCCAGCCTCCATTTGGGTTCGCCCCTCAACTGAATTGTTTTTTGCGCCAAGTCGTAAGTCGCCATCTGCGCCGTGAGTTGGTCCCCGCCCTGAGCAAGCTTGACGCCGACTTCGGCATTGACCGATTCCACGATACCGCCGCTGCCCTTGGCCAGGCGCACGTTTAAAAAACTGCATTGCAACCGTCCTTCGCCACGGGTTAATCGAACCGCGCCGATGTATCTCGCGAAGCCTATGTTCTTCTCGGTCGCAGACTGAAACAAAAAAACATTGGAGCGGATCTCGACAAACCGGCCTTCGCCGGCCTTTGACGGCTCATTTTTCGGCGCGTTAAAATCCAGAAATCCCCCTTCCCCCTTGGCGCCCGCCGGGAGTTTCATGTAAACATCCCCCTCGGCGTTCACGGTTTGCGAGTCGCGATGAATCATCAGCAGATTGGCCCGACCGGATCGCTCGCTCATCGTCCAGCTTGGGTTGCCCTTGAGCACAATCAAACCGGCGGGCAGGTCGTAGTCAGCCTGCTCGCTGGTGGTTTTGATTTGCCCGGCTTGCATCACCACACTACCGGTCGCGCGGATCGTTTGCACCTCCCAGTCGTCCTCCCTCATGCCAACCGCAATCGAGTCGCTGCTCAAGGTGCCGTCGGCATCCTTCACCAAAACCGAGCCGCGAAAAAGCGCCCGGCCCGGCTCGAGTTCAAATTGGCGCGAAGTGATTTGAAGCAACTCCGGCTCGCCGCTGGATGTGTCCGTTTTTTGCTGCGCTTGGGCAAGCGACAGGCGGCTTTTTTTGTCCAGCCTGGCTTCGACACTGCCGAACACCCTCAGGGTCGGCCCGGCTAGGTTCCCGGAAAAGCCGACGCCCTTGAGTTGCATCTGGCCATCGCCCGTGGAGAGCGAGAGTTCGCCGGAGGAACGAATCGTTTTTTTGTCCTGATCGTAGAGGCACTCGCTGGCGGTGAAGACGAGATTCGTTTTCCCATCGCCGGTGACTGTGACCAGTCGCGGGTCGCTCAACGCCAGCGTGCCGTCCGCCTGAAAAACCGCCTCCGTTCCGGTGAGAATGGAGATTCGGAGACTGTCAGCCGACTGTTCAGCGATGCGAAACCGCCCGGTGCTCGCCGGTGCCTGGCCAAGCGTCTGGCTTGGCTTGGCGGCAAAAAGACACGCCACAAAAACCGGGATCACCCATTGTGCCTTCGACAACACTACTGCGGTGAGTGTGAAATCTGCGCGCCGCCTTGCAAAGGTTTTACTGCGCGCCATCGAAAAAACTCAGGCCTTGGGCGGCAGTTCGAATTCGTCCGCATGGTACGAGCTGCGGACCATCGGCCCGCTGGCCACGTGCCGGAAACCCATCTCCCGCGCCTTGGCCCCATACTCGTCGAACTTCCCCGGCGTCACGTACTCCACAACCGGCAAGTGGCAGCGGCTCGGCTGCAAATATTGGCCAAGCGTGAGGATGTCGCACTTTGCCAAGCGCAGGTCGGCCATCGCCTCGAGCAGTTCCGACTCCGTCTCGCCGAGGCCAAGCATCAAGCCCGACTTGGTATAAATCGTTCCGCCGCTCCACGCCTTGGCCTTGCGCAGCACCGTGAGCGACCGGTCGTACTCGGCCCGCGACCGCACGGCCGGCGTCAACCGACGCACCGTCTCGAGGTTGTGGTTGAAAATCTCCGGCTTGGCGTCAAGCACTCTTTGCAGCGAAGCGTCTTTGTCGAGAAAGTCGGGGACGAGTACCTCGATGACGATGCCGGAATTCCTGCGGCGCACCGCCTCGATGGTCGCTCGAAAGTGGGCAGCCCCGCCATCAGCCAAGTCGTCACGCGCGACGGCGGTGATAACAACGTGCTTGAGTTTCATCCGGGACGTCGCCTCAGCGACCCGCTCCGGTTCGCCGCCCTCAAGCGGCTTTGGCTTGGCAGTGTTCACCGCGCAAAAACCACAGGCACGCGTGCAGCGATCGCCAGCGATCATAAACGTTGCCGTACCCTTGCTCCAGCACTCCCAATGGTTCGGGCACTTGGCGCTCTCGCAGACCGTATGCAGGCTCAACTCGCCAAGTAAACTGCGCGTGCGCGTGAAATCGCTGCCGCTCGGCAGCTTCAGTCGAAGCCACTCGGGAATGCGTTTGCGCTCTTGAATCGTAACCGTATCAGGCATCCGTTTAGATCGCTAACTCAGCTCGTTCCAAAATTGCGCCAACTCGGACGCCCCGAAGTCGGCCAGCATCTCTCCGTCGACCTCAATCACAGGAGCGCTGCTCTGGCCGCTCAGCCGCACCATCTCGTCCCAAGCGGCGCGGTCGGACGTCACGTCGAGCGCGGTGTATTTGATCTTGCTGCGGTCAAGCCACTCCATTGCCTCAGAGCACCAGCCGCAGAACGGCTTGATGAAAAGTCGAACTGTCGTGGGTTGATACATGCGCTTGGCCTTGGCCAAGCGCACTTTGCAGCCAAAGCCAAGCCAGCGCAATATCATGCGTCACTCGCCTCTGTGATGAGGGTGGCATCCATCGGTTACAGGGTTGGGCCGAGCATCCACGGGGCGAACTCCTCATCGCCCATCCCGGCGAGTTCGCTCTTGGTTTTTTCGCCGCCTGCCACGGCAAGGATCTTGTCGTAAATCCGCCGACCAACCTGCTCGATCGTCTCGGTGCCATCGAGAATCGTGCCGGCGTTGATATCCATGTCCTCCTCCATCCAGTTGTACATCGGGGTGTTGGTGGCGACCTTGATGCACGGCGACGGCTTGCAGCCGTACACGCTGCCGCG
>JASLKI010000055.1 GCA_030747575.1 Verrucomicrobiota bacterium
CGACCGACGTGATCACTTTCGACTACGGTGAGCTGGGCGACGTACCCAAGCCGGGGCCGATCCTTGGCGATATTTTCATCTGCCCTGTGGTGGCGGAGGAGTTTGCGCGCAAGTACAAAACCTCATGGGCGGAGGAGGTGGCGCGGTACTTGATCCACGGCATCCTGCATTTGCGGGGGTACGACGACTCGACGCCGGGGCTGCGGAGGACGATGAAACGTGAGGAAAACCGGTTGATGAAAGCGGCCACGGAACGCTTTCACTTGAGCCAATTGGCGAGAGGGACTACGATGGTTGGCAGATGAGTAAACGAGCGACAGTGTTTGGGCGGACGCGCCGGAATTTTTTCACCGGCTTGGCTGTGGTGCTGCCGGTCATTATCTCGATCGGCGTGGCGCTTTGGCTGTTCAACCAAGCGGTTGCTGTTTCCGACATTTTGCTTTTTCCGTTCAAGTATATTCCTGGTTTGGACGCGGAGCATATTTGGAAAGATGCCATCGACGGCAAGCCGGGCAAGGAGTTGTATTGGTGGTGGGAAGTGATTGCCATTCTCGAGGCTGTCACGTTGACTGGGCTGCTCGGTTTTTTGACACGCTATTACATTGGCAAAAAACTGGTGCAGCTCATGGATTATATTCTCCTCAATGTGCCGCTGCTTGGGAAAATCTACGGCACGGTCAAGCAGGTCAATCAGGCGTTCGCGGGTGAGAATAAATCCAATTTCAAGCAAGTGGTTATGGTCGAGTTTCCGCGCAAGGGGCTGCACTCGGTCGGCTTCGTCACGGCCGAGCAGGTGAAAACCGACGAGGGCGAAAGCATCATCAGCATTTTCGTGCCCACCACGCCAAACCCCACCACCGGCTTCCTGCTCGTGCTGCCGGAGAGCAAAGTGGTCAAGCTTGACATGTCGGTCGCCGACGGCATCAAGTACATCGTCAGCCTCGGCGCGGTGCCGCCGGAAAACGCGAGCGGCATTCAGGCGGCGTTCAAGTCACAGGCGGCGAGAATGCTGGCCGATGGATGAGCGCGCTACCGGCCTGGTCCTGCGTGTTTTTCCGCTGACGGAAACCAGCCTCGTCGTTCATTGGCTGAGCCCCGGGGCCGGCCGCATCGGCACCGTGGCCAAGGGCGCGCGCCGGGCCAAGTCGCCGTTTCGGGGCAAGCTCGACCTGTTTCACCTGGCGGAGTTCAGCTTCCGCCGCAGCCGCCGCTCCGAACTTCACACGCTTTGCGAAGTTGTGCTGATGGAGTCGTTCCCCAACCTGCGCACCGATGTCGATCTGCTCGACTGCCTCGCTCGGGCCACGAAGCTGCTGACACGATCCACAGAGGAGCAGACTCCCCTCCGGGCCGAGTTCGACTTGATGTTGGAACTGGTGCGGCGGCTCAACGGCGGTGGGGCGGGGGAGTTTTGGCTCAGCGTGTTCGAGGTCAAGTTTCTCGCGAGCCAAGGGCAGGAGCCGGATTGGGCCAAGGCCAAGCTCGACCCCGGCACACGCGCCGTCGCTGCAAAAATGGCCGCCACCGACTGGGCTGACTTGGCCAGGCTGCGGCCGAGCGCGGTGCAGCTTCGCCGCCTGGCCGGTTTCCTCGACCCTTTCATTCGCCACCACGTTGGCCCGATTAAGCCCTTGGCCAAGCGGGCGGATTGAGACCGGCTTACGCTTCGAACGTCAGCTCGTCGCTGGCCAGGCGCACGCGGATGTGGTCGCCCGGCTTGAAGTCGCCGTCGAGCAGCCGCGTGGCCAGCGGATTGAGTAACTGCTCCTGGATGGTGCGCTTGAGTGGTCGCGCGCCGAACTGCGGATCGTAGCCCTCCCTGGCCAGGCGCCGCTTGGCCTCGTCGCTGATCTCGAGCGTGAGTTGCTGCGCCTCGAGCCGCTTGGCGACTGCCCGCAACTGGATGTCAATGATGACTGTGAGTTGCTCCTCGTCGAGGCTGTGGAACACGATCGTGTCGTCGATGCGGTTGAGGAACTCCGGCCGGAAATGCGCCTTCAACTCGGCCTCGACTTTCTGCTCCATGTCCAGCCGGTCGGTGCCGTCCGTTTTGCCGTCGAGAAAATGTTCCTGAATAATATGCGAGCCGATGTTGCTGGTCATGATGACGATGGCGTTGCGGAAGTCGACCGTGCGGCCCTGGCCATCGGTAAGCCGCCCATCGTCTAGTACCTGCAGGAAAACGTTGAAGACATCCGGGTGCGCCTTCTCGATTTCGTCGAACAGCACCACGCTGTACGGCTTGCGCCGGACGGCCTCGCTGAGTTGTCCACCCTCCTCGTGGCCGACGTAGCCCGGCGGCGCGCCGATGAGCCGCGCAACGGTGTGTTTCTCCATGTACTCGCTCATGTCGATGCGGATCATCGCCGATTCGGCGTCGAATAGAAACTCGGCCAGTGCGCGGGCGAGCTCGGTCTTGCCGACGCCGGTTGGCCCCATGAAAATGAATGAGCCAATCGGGCGATCCGGATCCTGCAAACCACTCCGGGCTCGGCGCACTGCATCGGCGACGGCGCGCACCGCATCGGCTTGGCCGACGACACGCTCGCTGATGCGCTCCTCCATCTCGACGAGTTTTTGCCGTTCGCCCTCGAGCATCTTGGTCACGGGGATCCCGGTCCATGCGGCGACCACCTCGGCGATGTTCTCGTCGGTGACTTCCTCCTGCAACAGGCGCTTGGCCTGTCCGGCTTGCTTCAGCGCCTCCTGCATGTCGGCTAGTTTTTTCTCGAGGCCAGGGATGGTTTCGTAGCGGATTTGCGCCGCCTGGTTGAGGTCGCCGTCTCGCTCGGCTTGTTCCTGTTCGCGATGGGCTTCCTCAAGTTGGCTATTGACGATACTGACGGCGTCGATGGACGCTTTCTCGTTTTGCCAACGCTCCTTCAACTCGTTGGATTCCTCCTTCAAGTTGGCCAAAGTTTCCTCCAGCTTGACCAGGCGCTCCCTGCTGGCGGCGTCTTTCTCCTTTTTCAGCGCCGTGCGCTCGATCTCGAGCTGCATGATCTGGCGCTCAAGTTGGTCGATCTCGGTCGGCATCGAGTCGAGTTCCATCCGCAGCCGCGCCGCCGACTCGTCGATGAGGTCGATCGCCTTGTCCGGCAAAAATCGCTCGGTGATGTAGCGGTCGGACAGGGTTGCGGCAGTGACTAGCGCGGCGTCCTGAATACGAATGCCGTGGTGAACCTCGTAGCGTTCCTTGAGTCCGCGCAAAATGGCGATGGAGTCCTCGACGGTTGGCTCGTCCACTTTCACCGGCTGGAAGCGGCGCTCGAGTGCGGGGTCTTTCTCGATATGTTTGCGGTACTCGTCGAGCGTGGTCGCGCCGATGCAGCGAAGTTCGCCGCGGGCGAGTTGCGGCTTGAGCATGTTGGCGGCATCGGTTGCGCCTTCGGCAGCGCCGGCGCCGACGAGCGTATGTAGTTCGTCGATGAACAAAATAATCTGACCGTCGCTGGAGGTGATTTCCTTTATGAACGCCTTGAGGCGATCCTCGAATTCGCCTCGATACTTTGCGCCGGCAATCATCGCACTGAGATCCATCGCGATCAGCGTCTTGTTGTTGAGTGACTCCGGGACGTCGCCGCTGACGATGCGCCGGGCCAGGCCCTCTGCGATGGCGGTCTTGCCGACGCCCGGCTCGCCGATGAGCACCGGGTTGTTCTTCGTGCGGCGGCTGAGCACCTGCATCACACGACGAATCTCCTCGTCGCGGCCGATGATCGGATCGATTTTGCCCTGCTTGGCCAGAGCGGTGAGGTCGCGGCCGTATTTTTCCAGCGCCTGATACTTGTCCTCCGGATTGGCATCGGTGACGCGCTGGTTGCCTCTCACTTGGCTAAGCGCATCGAGCAGGGTGTCGCGCCGGAAATTGTGCTTTTTGAACACGCGGCCAAGCGCTGAACCGCCCTTGGCCAACAGGCCCAGCAGCAGGTGCTCGGTGCTGACATACTCGTCGCCCAGCTGCGTCGCCTCCGCCTGTGCTGCGTTGAGCGCCTGCTTCAACTCGGTGCTGAGGTACAGGTCGGCGGTGCTGGCGCCCTGCACCTTGGCGCGCCGGGCCAGCTCGGCCTCGAGCTCGGCCTGCAGCTTGGCCAGGTCCACCCCGATTCGCTGGAGCAGGGTGGGGATAATGCCGTCCTGCTGTCGTGCCAAGGCCAGGGCGAGGTGCTCGCCATCGACCTGCTGCTGCGAGTGTTGATGCGCCAGTTCCTGCGCCGCCTCAAGCGCTTCCTGTGATTTGCTTGTCAGTTTATCCAGTCTCATAATGTCTGTTGATGTGAACCGAACGTAGTCCGGATGACTTAATCAGAACTAATTTATATCACAAGTTGAGCTGATGGTGAACACAAAAAAACCGGGCAAAAGCCCGGCGTGCGAAGACTGTTTTTTGTGAAATCAGCGGCGTTCCGAGATGCCGCCCGGGATGCCGTGCTCCCAGGGGCGGGGCGTGTTCCACGGGCGTGCGGACTTGTTTTCGGGGTCCGGCCCGATGCATCCCGCGGTCAGACCCAATGCAAGGCTCGCGAAGAGAATCGCGAAGAAGGAGAGGATAGCATTGGCAAATGAACGCATAAAAAAGTGCCGGGTTAGTTTCCGACGATAACGAGGTCGCCGGTCTGTATTTCCCCCTGTTTCCAGTTGGGGATGATGTTGGCGATGCTGTGATCCTTTTTGACGTCAAGAATACGGAGTTTGCCGATGAGCTTTTCGCCTCGGCTCACGATGAGCTCGCCGTGTTCGCGGGCGCCTTGGCTTTCCCCAATGTCCAGCACCACAAAATCGAACTGTGCATCCACGGCAGTGACAGTGCCGTGAAGGTTTTGTGGCAGGGAGACTTTCACAGAAGTGCCGGTGTAACGGGACAACTCAACCCCAATCTTCTCAATTTGGCTGAGTAGGATTGTGTTTTCCGCGAGGAAATTAGCGCGTTGGTTGTTGACTTCGGTGAAGGTGGCCAGCTTTTGACTGATTTGTTCCTTCGTGCCATTGGCCTGCTCGAACAGGCTCCAAGACGCACTGGTTCTTACTGCTTCAACAAGTTCGGCCCTCGTTGTGTCCAAATCCTCTTTGTGCTTGTCGGCTCGTTCCCGCTGCATTGCAAGTTCTCGCCCCGCTGCGAGTAAGTTGTTTTCAGCGGTTTGTTTGTTTTTTTGGGCGGTTTTCATCGCATCCATCGCATCCTCCTGAGCTGTTTTGGCTTTTGCCAATTCACTCTGCGTGCTCCTGAGGTCACTATCAGCCTGATCCAAATTCTCAGTCAGAGTGTCAATCCTTGTATGGACATTGCCTACAGCGAAGAACCCACCTAGTAGCAATGCCACAAACGTTAAAACTAATAGTAGTCGAACCATGCGATTTTATTCCCTAAAAGGGCAGGAAAAGTAGCGACCAAGCGGCCAGGTGTCAACGGTCTGTTTTGAACTATTTTTGGCTGGAATTGGGTCACAACCAAAGAAACTCGGAGCTGGCCTTGTTTTGGAACCGCTCATTCCCGGCCAGCATGCGGTCAGCCATGATACGGCCCAGCGCAAATAGCACGGCCGAAGCCAGCTTTGGCTCAGTTTGCATCATGCCCCGGAACGACTCGGCGGACATAAATAGCAGTTTGCACCGGTTCAGGGCCAATATATCGGCGGAGCGCTGGGTTTGACTGAACATGGCCACTTCGCCGATGAAGCTGCCAGCCTTGACCGTGGCGAGGGTGGTGTCCTGCCCCGCGGCAATAATCCGGACGCGGGTTTCACCGGAAAGGATCATGAACAGACCGTCGCCGGGGCTGCCTTTTTTCATGATGATGCCGCCTTCCTCTATCTCCATCACGGTGCAGTGGCTGATGAACTGCTCGAGCTCCGCTTGTCCAAGCCCAGCCAGTTGGTCAAATTGTCGGAGTTGCTCGACGGTGATCGAGTCGCTGGCTTGGCCAAGTTTGGTTGGTTTGGGGAGTGGAGCCTGGCTGGCGTGGTAGTTGGCCAGCGCGTCGCCGAGTGGCGGCAGTGTCTTGGCCGGTTTCCAACTGTTTACCTCCTCGCTGAATACCCAGGTATCCGGCGTCACGCGACCGTCGGCAACCCACTCGAGCAGGGTAACGAGCAGCACCGGCCCGTAAACGACGTTGTCGCTGGCCCACACCTTGTAATGAACCTCTTCGTTGTCTAGCGTCATAAATCAACTCTACCATTGGCCGGGCTTGGCAACGAGAAAAAACGGCCCACCGCTTGGCCTGTTTTGAGTGGAGCGTGTTGTAAAGGATCATCACCGGTGGATCGCTGCGCTCCCAGGTTTTCATGAGGAAGTCCGGCACAAAGATGGCCTTGTCCGGCCTATAGGTGTAGTTGTCCAGAGAAAGGTCGATATCGCCTCTGTCGCCCGTACTTGTGCAAGTCCTTAGAGCCGTTGAGCTTGGCCACCCAGTTGATGCAGATAAGCTTGACTGCCATGACAGCAAAAACGTGTCGAATAGAGGCAAAAAAACAAATTAAAACCATGAAAAGCCTTGCCTGCCTCGTGGTTTTTGGCCAAGTTTTTCAGTCAGACGATTTATGAAAAAGACACGACGCATGTTTCGGTCGGTTGGGGCGTTCACGCTGATCGAGTTGTTGGTGGTGATCGCTATCATTGCCATTCTGGCGGCCATGCTGTTGCCGGCCCTGGCCAAGGCCAAGCAGAAAGGCTTGCAGACGGTGTGTATCAACAACCTCAAGCAGTGGGGGCTGGTCTGGCAATATTACACAGACGAGAATGAGGGTTACTTCAGCGACGGCATGAGCATGAATATGCAGGGTGGTTGGTGGCGTGGCGAATGGGTTGCATCGTTGCAGAAGTTCTGGCGCAAGCAGGATATCCTGCTGTGCCCCTCCGCTAAATTGGCACGGAGCAATGAAAGCCCTAATTACACCCTCAAACCAGTCGATAAAAACAAGAGAGACAGCTGGTCTGCGATTGGTAGCTGGAATGCCTCTTTCAAGCATGGTGGTATCTCACTACAACCCATTCCAACCCGGGCCAGTTACGGCAACAACAACTGGCTCTACAATGCTCAAACTGATATCCAGGGGCGCCGCAAGGCATGGCACTGGCGCACCATGAATCCAGCCGGCCATGACCTGCATCAAATCCCGATGTTTATGGATATGATGTGGCGCGGTGGCGGGCCATTCCGAGCGCGCATGGCGCCCCCGGCTTACAACGGTGAATGGAGCGGGTATAATCAAGAGATGAAGCATTTTGCGATGGACCGGCACAATGGCGGTATCCAGGGGGTGTTCATGGATCACTCCGTCCAGCATGTGCCCATCAAGAAACTTTGGAAGCTCAAGTGGCACCGCGCCTACGACCAGGCCTACAAGCCGGCCTGGCCAAGGTGGATGGCAGGTTTCCCTGGACATTAACCTTTTTCCCACACCAACCAAACCAATGAGATTAAGCCCGGGCGGAATGCCTGGGCTTTTTTGCGTCTGTCCAAGCGCTTGCCTTGTGCCGCCGGGTGCGGTTCAATCCGCGGCAACAATCCAAGTTTGGCAATGAGTACCCATCACATTTCCCGCCGTGGCATGATCAAAGCGAGTGCCGTTGCCGCGCTCGCCACCGCAGCCGTTCCTGCACGTGCGCAGTTAAACCGCAAGGCGGCCACTCCAGGCTACAGGATCAAAAACAAGCGCATTCGCCAGTCGATCATGGGTTGGACCTTCAACCCGATGCCGACCGACGAGCTCATCGCCACCTGCGTTGATATTGGCCTGACTGGCATCGAGGGCATCAGCCGCAAGTTTTATCCGGCCGCCCGCAAGGCCGGACTGGAAATCTCGCTCGTCGGCAGCCACGGCTTTGGCAAGGGGCCGAACGACCCGGCCAATCACGCAATGTGCATCGAGAAATTGATTGATGGCATCGCCGTCGCCAAGCAGTTCGGGGCCAAGCGCGTGATCACATTTGTTGGCATGGAGACTCCCGGCATCGATCGCGAGCAGGCTATTGGCAACTGCGTCAAGGCGTGGAAACAGGTCATCGGTCACGCCGAGAAAAACGGCATAACGATCTGCCTCGAGCACCTCAACTCCGTGGACGACAGCCACCCGATGAAGGGTCACCCCGGCTATCAGGGCGACGATATCGAGCTTTGCATCGAGGCCATCAAGCAAGTTGGCTCGCCGAACCTCAAGCTGTTGTTCGACATTTATCACGTGCAAATCATGCACGGCGACATCATCCGCAACATCGGCAAATACAAGGAATACATCGGCCACTACCACACCGCCGGCAACCCCGGCCGCGGCGAACTCGACGACACGCAGGAAGTTAACTACCCCGCCGTAATGCGCGCCATTCTCGCCACAGGCTTTGACGACTTCGTAGCGCAGGAGTTTATCCCCAACTGGGACGACAAAGCCGTCGCCCTCCGGCACGCCGCCGAAGTGTGCGATGTGTAAGCCAAGCGCCCCGCAAACCGGAGTTACATCTTTCACGGCGCGGCGGTTTTCTCTAGGCTGTCGCGCATGCGGTACATCCGTGACATCCATGCCGACAAACAAGCCGCCGGCCAGCCAACGATCTCGTTCGAGTTTTTTCCGTTCAAAACTCCCCAGGGCGAAGCGACTTTTTTTGGCAAGACTCTCCCGGCGTTGATGACGGCCAAGCCGGACTACGCCTCCGTCACTTACGGCGCGGGCGGCAGCACCCGCGAGAAAACACTCGAGATCGTCGAGCGCATCCAAAAC
>JASLKI010000056.1 GCA_030747575.1 Verrucomicrobiota bacterium
GAGTCGTCCGGCGTGCCGACGAGTCCATTCGGGCGCTTGAAACCGTCGGCTACACGGATCACATCACCGCCGGGAGGGATATAGTAAACATGCTCCCCGTCCTGCGTATGCTCAGTGTTGCCGTAGTTCGGGTCTGAGAAATAAACCCCCCCCTTGCCATCAATCCATAGGTCATTCGGCTTGTTGAACTTGTTACCATCGTATCGCTTCGCAAGTGAGTTGGAATCGCTACCGTCAGGGGTGTAGGCCGAGACGCGCTTGCCCAAGCCCTGGCAGGCATAAAGGCTGCCATCCTCAGCGAAGAATAGGCCGTTGGCCCCGTTGGTATCCTCAGCAAATATAGAAAGTTTCCTGTCGGCGACCGACCATTTATGGATCCGGTTGTTCGGGATGTCGGTGAAGTATACATCGCCATTGGCCGCCGCAGCCGGCCCCTCGGTGAACTTGAATCCCTCGGCCAGCTTGACCGGCTCTGCACCGGACATAACGAGTTCCGATGCGCTGCCCACGATTGGCCAAACAGCAACCGCTACAAACAACAGGGTGAATAGGCGGATCGTGTTCCTCATAGAAAGACTCATCCGCTTGGCTTAAAGATTATTATCCCAGAACTGCTTAACAGTCTTGGCTGAGATGCGGGCGTTTTCCACGGGTGAATTCAGCACTTGATCCAACAACGCTTCGTTTTTTGTGTCATTACGCTGGTAAAGCCACAGTGCCTCAAGAAAGTGGTGCGCGTCCTCCTTGGCCTTAGGATCAAACTGTTTGATCCACTTCTCCGTGGCGGCGAGCACTTTATCGCTTGAATGTTCGCTTAACTCTACGCGGGCTCGTTGCCGGATGCCGTTGATCGGATGCTTAAGCAAATCAAGCAATTTTTTGATTGATTGACCGTCGACCTTAACGTGTTTGGACAGCGGTCGCCCCTCGTAGGTCACGCGGTAAATACGGCCATGAGTCTTGTTACGGTTTGGATCTCGGACGTTGTGCTGCATGTGGCCGACAATCACATTTTGCCAATCCGAAACATAGAGAGCGCCGTCGCCACCAATCTCGAAGTCGGTCGGTCGCAGGTTGCGGTCAGCTGAAACGAGTAAGTCCTCGGTCTCGGTCCCCCAGACATCCCCTTCGTCATCGTAAGCAAGAGTGTACTGCTTGATTCCTAGGAAACCGATAGCATTACAAATCAAGAAGTTACCGTTGTTTTCTTCAGGGAAATGGTCACTTGAGAGAATCCCGCTGGAGCAGACCGGGCGAACGGTTTTTTTCAGCAGTTCCTGCATCTTGAATTTTCCTTTGCCGTCGGGACGCACCTGCCATGCGCGGCCACCGGTGCCGTCCGTTGCGAAATGATAGCCCCAGTAGTCGAAGCTGATGCCATGTGGATTTGGGCTGTTGTTGGCGTGGTGCGAAAACTTGAACGTGCGCGGGTTGAAGCGGTACATCGCCGATGCGGTATCACGCTGCGGCCCCTGCCACGGGGTCTCCACGTTGCTGACGTGGAACACACCGCGCTGGTAGTAAATGTAGCCGCCTGGCCCGTAAACGATGTTGTTGGCAGCGTGATGCGTGTCGGCGGAGTCGAGGCCGTGGAGCAGGCGCTCCTTCACGTCTGCTTTGTCATCTCCGTCGGTGTCCTTGAGGTAAATCAGATCCGGACAACTGGCGACGATGACGCCTCCGTTCCAGAACTCGAAGCCCGTCGGGTTGTGCACGCGCGCAAATGTGATCATCTTGTCGGCCACGCCGTCGCGATCCTTGTCTGGCAGAATGACGAGCGAATCCTGCATCTGCTTGTTGGCGCCGTTCTTGATCGGCTCCCACTTAGGATAGTTAGGCCAGACGGCAGCCCAGAGGCGGCCCTTGGTATCGACCCCCATCTGCACCGGGTTGATCATGTTGTCGAACATTTCCTCGGAGGCGAAGATATTGGCTTTCATATTCGGCGCGAGCTTGAGCTTGGCGAGTGTCTCCTCCGGCTTGTCGTATTTTACGGAACCCTCCTTGTTGGCATTGCTGCTTTTTGAGCCGCCGCCGACATTGGAAACCACCTTAACAGGAGACGGCACATTACTGTCGTCTGCTTTGATGGATTTGCCGTTGGCAGCAGCGTGAATGACCTTGTCTCGATTGGAAGCCATGACATCGATCATTTTCAATTCTTGTTGCAACACTTCGCGGTTGGTTTGGCCGGCGACGAAGCGCAAGCTAGAGCGGCCACCCCAGACGTCGTTGCCGTCGGTGGCACGGTAGCGGTTGTACCAGTGCCAATTCTTGTCGAGCACGGCATCCCGAATCCTAGCCAGCTTACGGCCACTGGCTCTCGGAGATTTACCAAACAGGCTTTTGTGGATGCCCCGTGCAAGTTGGTTGTTACCTTTGCTGGTCAAGTGGATGCCGTTGATCGTCAGCGGTAATTTGCTGCGTTCGTTGAGATCTTGAGAAAGGTGAAACAAATCGACAAATTCCACTCCTTTTTCATTGGCAACCTGACGGGTAACCTCAGCGTACTTAGCCAGGCGCTCGTTGTTGGCAGAACCGTCCGGCAGATTGGCCTGGCCAAGGTTCTCGTGGGCAATAGGCGAGAAGAGCACGATGGTCGGGGCTCCCTTATCATTGTATTTCTTGCCATTTGTTTCATCGATCCACTTGGTTAAGTCGGCGCGGTATGCGTCCGGGCTGTTGTCGAACGACTCGTTGTAACCCCAGAACGCAAGGATAACGTCCGCCTTGGAAATCTCGAGATACGCGTCGGCGCTCGGGAATCCGCTGTTGCGCGGCCGGTTGTTCACTTTGTCACCGCCGAAGCCGTGATTGCGGAACACCAGTTCCTTGTCGGGCATAGCGGCTTGCGCGTAGCTCTCGAGCCAGCCGTGGTGCTGCATACGCTCCGCGAGCGCGTTGCCGATGAGGACGACATGATCGCCCTTGTTTAACTCAAGCGCTTGGCTCGTCGTCATGCCAAGCACGGCCGCCGCAGCCAAGCCGATCAGCCGGATTCTACTGGTATGGATTTGAAGGTTCATCATCTCTAAAAATGTTATTCAGTATATTCTCGCTGGTAAAACGCAGGAACGGCCCCATCCGCCTCAGGGAGACAGACGCCCATGCCGTTAAAACATTCAAACGGGGCGGGAGTGTTACCAGCCATCTCCCGTGGAGTAAACTGCGAAAAACGTCCCTAAATTCACCCAAACACCCGCCGGAAAAGGTCGATGCTCTTGGCCACGCCTTCGTCAGCCGGGGCTTTGCCCTCGAACTCCAGCGACACGTAGCCGGTGTAGTTCACGCTCCGCAGAATCCTGGCCACTCGCTCGTAATCGAGATCCAGCGTGTACCACTCGCCGCCGCCGTAGTAGGTCTTGGCCTGAACAAAGTCCGCCTTGGGGGCAATCTTCTCCAGCTTGGTGTACGGATTCTCGAGGAAGTTGCCGGTGTCCATCAGCAACCCAAGCCACGGTGAGTCGATGGCGTTGACGATGCGCAGCAGCCCCTCCGGCGAACGGGTGAGGCCCCAGTGGTTTTCCAGCGCAAGCATCACGCCGCACTCGGCGGCCTTGGGCAGGCATTTCTCGATCGAGTCAATGCACCACTTGAATCCCTCGTCCAACGTGTGGCCCGGCAGCAACGGCTCCTTGCCGCGCAGCTCCATCAGCTTGTTGAACGACTTCACCGTGCCCCAGCGGCCGGAGTTGAGTCGGATGCACGGGATGCCCATGCGGTACGCCAAGTCGATGCACTTCTTCGTGTGCTCAATGTGTTTGTCGCGCACAGCGGGATCGGGATCGACAAAGTCCTGGTGAATCGACAGGCAGATCAAGTCGACGCCGTTCGTGAACGCGTGCCGCTTGAGCTTCTGCAAATAGCCGTTGTCCTCCGAGTCCATCTGCCGGTGGAGGATGTCCACCCCCTCGACACCAAGCCGTGCCGTCTTGTCGATCACCGTCTCGATGGACACCTTCGGGTCGCGGAAATGCCAGTACGAATAGGACGAAATGCCGAGCTTGATGCGCTTGGCTGATGGCGCGGCGGCAGTGGCCAAGCGCGGGAAGCCGGCGGTGCCTGCCACGGCGCCAAGCGCGGCGGCCGTTCCGATGAAATTTCTGCGGGTGAGAGCAGTCGATGAGTTGTTCACGGGCGGCAAGTATTACGATGCCCTTGGCCAATGTCGAGGCCACTTGGCCAAGCGGCAGGCTTGACGCGGCCAAGGGGCAAACCTATTCTCCCGCCGCTCTGGCAGAGCCGATTCCCGGTGACCAAAACCCCAAAATTTTAACGAAATATTCCTGTGGAAGTAACCATTACAGACCTGTCCCCGTGCAAGAAACAGCTCCGCATCGAGATCGACGCCGAGACCGTCAACGCCAAGTTTGACGCCGTGGCTAAGGACTTCCGACGGCACGCCCATCTGCCTGGTTTCCGGCCCGGCAAGGCGCCGTTGGCCAACGTCATGCGCTCCTACGGTGACAAGATCGGAGAGGAAGCCAAGCGTACCCTCATGTCTGACAGTTATACCAAGGCTCTTAAAGAGAACGAGCTCCGCCCAGTGATTATGCCTGAAGTCGAGGAGTTGCAGTTTGGCCACGGCAAACCGTTCCAATACCTTGCCACACTCGAAGTCACCCCTGCCTTCGAAATGCCGGAGTACATCGGTATAGAAGTCGAGAAGGAGCGCCGCTCCGTCAACGATGCGGACATCGACAAGGCGCTGGACACCCTGCGTGAGCAGCGAGTCAGCTACACAGACATGGATCGCCCCGCCGTGGAGGAAGATTTTATTGTGGTCAACTTCACTGGCACAATTGATGACAAGCCGATCACCGATCTCATCAAGGTTGCCCGTGGCCTAACTGAACAGAAAAACTTCTGGCTTCACAAGACACAAAACCCGCTGATCCCCGGCACTGTCGAGGCCCTAATCGGATCAAGCAAAGGCGACAAAAAAACCGTCACTGTCACAATCCCTGACGATTTTGTCTACGAGGAGATTGTCGGCAAAGAAGCTAAATACGAGATCGAAGTCGTGCAGGTGAAGGAAAAATCCCTTCCCGAACTTGACGACAAATTCGCCAAGGGCTTTGGTGCCGAGAGCGTGGACAAGCTGCGTGAAGGAGTGGAGAACGACCTCAAAAATGAGCTCGAGTATTCAAAGAAAAAATCGATCCGCAACCAATGCGTGGATAAGCTGCTTGGCGCAGTAAACTGCGATCTTCCCGAAACGATTGTCAACGAGGCCACTCGCGCGGCCGTACACAATATCGTCCAGCAAAACCATGAGCGCGGTGTAGGCAAGGAGATCATCGAGGAAAATAAGGACAAAATTTACGCCAACGCAAAGACCGATGCCGAGGTGCGCGTCAAAGCCAACTACATCCTTTCAAAAATTGCAGAAAAGGAAGGGATCAAAGTCACCGACCAGGAACTCAGCCGGCAAGTCGCCGCCATGGCGGCACAGCAGAAGGTTAAGCCGCAGAAACTGGCACAGCAACTCAAGGATAACGGTACCATCTACCAGGTTCAGGAGGAAATCATGAACGCTAAGGTCATCGATTTGCTTGAGGAAAAAGCCAAGATCACCGAAATTGACCCTAAACCGGAGGCGGAACACACCCACTCCCACGATCACGGCGAAGGCCACGATCACTCCCACTAAGCCAACCGCGTTGGGTTGACGTTTGGGGTTGCTTGTGAACAATCGGCGGTCATGCACGAGTACATTGAACGCGTCGTTGACCTGACAGATCCCAGCGAGACCGAGCTGCACAATCTCTCCCACGACGAGGCGCGCCAACGCATGCTCGCCGCCTCTCCGGAAACCATCCGCGACTTCGACGGCTCCTTCGCGCTCGTCGCCAAGGACGGCAAGTCGGTCAAGCTGGCTCGCTCGCTCGACCGACCGTTGCGCTACTTTTTGGCAAAGCAAATCGAAGGACCGGCACTCATCATCGCTCATCGCATCGATACAATACGCCAATGGCTAGAGGAACAGGGATTTGGCGATCAGTTTCATCCGTATTACACGCGCATGGTTCCAGCGCATTATTTGGTGACCATCCAGCTCGTCGGCTGCCCGGACCCCGACCCAACGTACGAACGCTTTTTCAATCCGCGCCGCAACAACTACTCCACCGATCTCGGCCCGATTGGCCACGACTACATCATCGCGCTGAAAAATGAAGTTCGTAAATGGTTGAAGCGCATCCCGATAACCGAGCCGATCGGTTGCTGTTTCTCAGGGGGGATAGACAGCGGCGCGGTGTTCCTGGCAACGTACGCTGTGATGCGCGAACTGGGCTACGACCTTGGTAGACTCAAGGCGTTTACGTTGAGCTTCGGCGACGGCCCCGACCTGCAACAGTGCAAGAATTTTCTCGGCAAGCTGGACTTGGAAATGTTCCTCGAGCCGATTGAGTCCAGCCTAGGCGACATCGACGTCGCCGAGACGATTCAAATCGTCGAGGACTACAAGATACTCGATATCGAGTCCGCCTCGATGGCGGTTGCTCTTTGCCGTGGTATTCGCAAAAAATATCCTGATTGGAAACATCTCATCGACGGCGATGGCGGCGACGAAAATCTGAAGGATTATCCGATCGACGAAAATCCAGAGCTGACGATTCGCAGCGTCGTCAACAACCAGATGCTCTATCAGGAAGGCTGGGGCGTCGGCACGATCAAGCATTCGCTCACCTACTCCGGAGGTTTGAGCCGGTCGTACGCCCGCACCTATGCGCCGGGCCATCACTTTGGCTTCAAGGGATTTAGCCCGTTCACAAGGCCAGATGTGGTCGAGGTGGCTGAGGGCATTCCATTCGTTGAGTTGACCGGCTACGACGTTGACAAGCTATACGCACTCAAGGGCGACATCGTTGGCCGGGGCGTCAAGTCTGCGCTTGGTTTTGACATGCCGGTTTTTGAAAAACGCCGCTTCCAGCATGGCGCAACATCGGTTGATTCGCTCCGCGAAAACATCCCTGCCCGTGAAGGGCAACTCCGTAAAAAATTCCTGGAGCTTTATTCCTGACACCACGGCAGATATCAGCCTGACTTATCCGGAATCCCCTGCCGCCCGCAGCCACTGGATCACCGGGCAGCGCGGCCAGAAGAACACGCTTGACCCAAGCCGCCCCTACACCTGGCTGATCGAGAAGGAACGCAATGACGACAGCTGTCTCGTTGATTGGCTGACGATCTTTCTCACCAACAAGGAATGCCCTTGGCGCTGCCTGATGTGCGATCTCTGGCAAAACACCCTCGACGAAACAGTGCCCGCCGGGGCCATCGCCGAGCAGATCGACTTCGCGCTTGGCCAGGCAGAACGCGAGTGCGGCGACTTGGCCAAGCTGCGCCATGTCAAACTCTATAACGCAGGCAGTTTCTTCGATGTCAAAGCCATCCCAAAGGCAGAAGATGCAGCGATTGCCAAGCGCTTGGCCAAGTTTGACCGTGTCATTGTAGAGTGCCACCCCGCTTTGATTGGGGATCGGTGCCTACAATTCCGCGATCGGCTGAGCGGCCAACTCGAAGTTGCGCTTGGCCTCGAGACGGTTCATCCGGAGGCTCTGCAAAAACTCAACAAGGGGGTGACTCTCGATCAGTTCCGAGCAGCAGCAGCGTTAGTCACTCAAAATGGCATCGCCCTGCGCTCTTTCGTTTTACTTCAGCCGCCGTTCATTGCTCCGGAAGCCGCCGTCGAGTGGGCCAATCGTTCCGTCAATTTTTCGCAGGATTGTGGAGCTAAAGTCACCGTGCTGATCCCCACCCGAACTGGCAATGGCGCGATGGATCGGCTCGCCGCCGCTGGTCAATTCATGGAGCCTACGCTTGGCCAATTGGAAGACACGATGGATTACAGCGTTGGCCAATCGCGAGGCCGCGTCTTCGCTGACCTCTGGGATCTCGAGCGTTTCTCACGTTGTAAAGCATGCTTCCCTCAACGCTTCAACCGCCTTGCTAAGCAGAACGACACCCAGCAAGTCCCCCCACGAGTCACCTGCACAAGCTGCCGTTGACCCGGTTTGAATGGCAGCTTAGCTTCGCGTCGGAATATGGAAATGTATCAGTCAGTCAATCTTCGCCTTGAAAAATATCTTAGCCAGCTGCCTATAATCGGCGCGGGAGTTTACATAGCCAAGTCGGCGGTGGTGTTTGGCGCAGTGACACTCGGGAAGCAGTCGAGCGTCTGGTACAACGCTGTGCTGCGAGGCGATATTCACGAGATTATTGTCGGCGAAGGCACCAATATCCAGGACAACGCCGTGTTGCACATCGCCGACGATTTCGGTTGTTACTTGGGTGACTATGTGACCGTGGGCCACTCGGCGGTGGTGCATGCGTGCCGTGTCGGCAACGAAACACTTATCGGGATGGGGGCAACGATTCTAGACGGGGCGGTGGTCGGCAACCAGTGCATCGTCGGGGCAAACGCGCTAGTGAAGCAAGGCCAGGAAATCCCCGATGGCTCGATGGCTGTTGGCAGCCCGGCTAGGGTGATCCGCAAACTCACCGACGAGGAGCGAGCCGGATTGAAAGGCTGGGCCACTAAATATGTCGCCACCGCTACGCACTACCTGAAGCACGGCATCAACGTCGGCCAGCCTCTGCCGACGTCGTAGCCTGCGCTTGGCAAAGCGGCCCTCATGAATACCGTCTCCCTCGCGCGCAATGCCATGGCCACTCGCTTTGAGATGGTGCTGCACGGTGAGGATGAACTGGCGCTGCGTGCAGCTGGAGAGGAGGCGCTCGACGAGATCACGGCGTTGGCGGCCCAACTCAATTTTTACGGGTCGGACAGCGAAATCACCCGCATCAACGCCGGTGCCGCGCTTGGCCCGGTACCGGTTGAGCCGGGATTGTTTCGTCTGCTGCAGGAGGCCAAGCGAGCCCACGGGTTGAGTGGTGGCGCGTTCGACATCACGGTTGCGCCGCTGATGCGGTGCTGGGGTTTTGCTGATGGCAAACACCAGGTTCCGTCGCCGGGGGAGTTGGCCAAGGCGCTGGAATGTGTAGGGATGGACTTGGTTCACTTGGACGCGGAAACCTTTACAGTGCAGTTTGAGCGGCCTGGCGTGCGGATTGACCTTAGCGCAATCGGCAAGGGGTTTGCATTGGAAATTGCCTGTGTAATTTTGAGGGAGGCGGGTGTGACAAGCGCCCTGATTCACGGCGGCACCAGCACGGTTTGCGCGATCGGCTCGCCGCCGTCGGGGGCGTTTTGGAAAATGGCTATCGAGCACCCCGGCTGGGGGCAACCGGATGCGGATATCCCTGAACACAAACGGCTTGTCGCCGTGGCTAAACTGCGTGATGAGGCGTTAAGTGTGTCGGCGGTCTGGGGTAGGGCGTTCGTGGCACGTGGTGTTTCCTACGGGCACGTGCTGGATCCGCGCAGCGGTCAGCCGGCGCAGAACGCCCTGCTCGCAGCGGTGGCCCTGCCAAGCGGCACCGCAGCCGATGCCCGGTCAACCGCGCTGCTTGTCTCGGGTGAAGCTGGGTTAGCCGCGCTTGCTCTAGCGGGGGAGCGCTCCCGTTCACTGCTCCTGCTGCCGGATAGCAATTCTGGATTTAGGACACTCAACGACGGTTTTGATTTGAAGGAATGATGAATTTGCTTTGCGGCGTCTTGGCCCTCGCGCAGAGTGTCCGCCGCTCGGCCCCCGAGTTTTTCGGGCCCATAGCTCAGCGGTTAGAGCAGACGACTCATAATCGTTTGGTCGGGGGTTCAAATCCCTCTGGGCCCACCATTCCACAACATGAGCGCAGCGAAGGACCAATTGATCTACGATGATGGCTGTGGTCTTTGCCAACGGGGCGTTTGGCTGCTCAAGCAGTTTGACTGGTTTAAAACAATCACACTCGTTCCGTTGTCAAATGCTGCTGATCTCTTGGTCGAGCACTCCATCACGACTGAAGCTATGATGAAGGCGATGCACCTTGTGACTAGGGACGGGCGTGTGTTTGCCGGCGTAGAGGCGGTTCGAGAGTTCGGGATAAGGATGCCGCTGCTGTTCCCCCTGGCCTTGGCCATGCGGCTTGGATTCGTGCTGCGCTTGGCTAAGTGGGTTTACATAAAGATTAGCAGGAACCGATATGTGATCAGCCGTCTGTTGAAACGCGAGGGGAAAATATGTCCATTGCCCCGAGACAGTTGAAAACATTGCCGCGCGTTAATCGCGTTGGCACACTCCGCCGCGCATGAGGGAATACTTCCTGGCATGGACCGAGGCGCTTGAGCAGTTTGTCCTGGATGTGATTTATGGGCAGCGCAAGGGGAAGCGCGCCGCTTTGCTTCGCGCGGCTCTTTATTTACTGTCGAAGGTGTTCACTGTCGCCGTCAAGGCGCGGCTATTCCTATACAACTTTCGCATCCTGCGTGACTCAACACTTGGCGTGCAGGTGATTGCGATTGGCAACCTCACAGCAGGCGGCACCGGGAAGACGCCTGTTGTGGAGAAGTTTGCTAGGGAACTTCAGGACGCAGGTCGCACGGTGGCCATCCTCAGCCGGGGATATCGCTCGAAGCCGGCTCCATTTTACCACCGGCTCATCAACAAGCTGGACAGCGTCCCACCCAAGGTCGTGTCAGATGGACAATCTCTCCTGCTGGACTCGGAGAAGGCAGGCGATGAGCCTTACATGCTGGCTTCAAACCTGAAGGATGTGGTCGTGCTTGTGGACAAAGACCGCGTCAACGCCGGGCGTTTTGCCATTGATAAATTTGGTTGTGACACCCTGTTGCTCGATGACGGGTTCCAGTATTGGAAACTGAAGGGGCGCCGGCGTGACGTGGTTTTGATCGACTGCCAGCAGCCGTTTGGCAACAACGGGAAACTCCTTCCAAGGGGAACCCTTCGTGAGCCGCCATCCCACCTGTCCCGTGCCCACATCGTCTTTATAACCAAGAGCGATGGCAACACTGAGGAATTAAGGGGTAAAATAAGTAGATACAATTCCTCTGCTAGCATCATTGAGTGTGTCCACAGCCCTCTTTATTTTGAGGATGTTTTTACCGGGGAACAGGCTGGGCTGGAACTTTTGAAGGGTAAGAAAATTGCGGCGCTCAGCGGGATAGCTTTGCCTGTAAGTTTTGAGGACAGCTTGATTCGACTTGGTGGCGATCTGGTTTATTCCAAGCGGTTTGTGGATCATCACCGCTTCACACAGCAGGAAATACTAAATGTAATTAACCGTGGAAAAACCAGGCTTGCGGACTTCATTGTAACCACCCAAAAGGATGCCGTCCGCTTCCCTAAGATCGACCGGCGCGATCTACCCATCTACTTCATGCGGGTGGAAATAAAGATAATTAAGGGTGCAAAGAATTTTCAGGAGTGTGTCCGTCAAATCTGCTTCCAGTAACTCTGTGGATTCTTTGTTTTATATCTTGGCCAGATGCTTCGTTTTCGTTGTCCAGTTGATGCCCTTAAAAGTGGTGGCGCTGACTGGCCGCGCAGGCGGATTTGGAATATATTATTTGGATGCGAAACACCGCAAAGTCGCTGTGAATAACCTGTTGGCTTGTCTGGGTAATTCACATTCTAAAAAGGAAATTATTTCTCTTGCTCGGGAAAACTTTTGTCGCATTGGGGAAGTGTACCTCTCTGCGTTGAAGACGGCGGCCATCCCAGGAGATAAAATTGGCTCGGTGCTGTCGGTCAAGGGTGCGGAGAACCTCAGCTTGGCCAAGCGGGAGGACGGTTCCCTGCCCAGTTTTTTGTTTGCTATTGGTCACTTCGGAAATTTTGAGATGTACGCAAAAGCAGGGTTTTTCATTCCTGGTTATGAGCTTTCCACAACCTATCGGGGGTTCCAGCAGAAATGGTTGGAGCGCTTGATCTTGTCGCTCCGCAATAAATCAGGAACCAAATTTTTTGAGCGGCGGTCGGAAGGGGGGAAACTTCGGTCGTTCATGAAACGCGAGGGAACCATCACTGGACTGCTTGCAGATCAGAGCGCCAGTAGAAGCGGCGTGAGGCTTTCTTTTTTCGGTCTCCCCTGTTCAGTCACTCCTGCACCGGCAATATTTGCTCTGCGCTACAATCTGGGCCTGCACGGGTGCTTCTGTCGCCGGCTTGGCTTGGGCCGATGGGAGTTAGAGCTTTGTCCTGAGATTCCCACTCGGTTAAATGGCCATGCACGTCCGGTTGAGAACATCATGTCCGACATCAATTCCCTTTATGAATCTTTCATACTTGAGGATCCTGCAAACTGGTTCTGGGTGCATAATCGCTGGAAAAACCCCGATAGTGCAAAGAAAAGAGGCATCACAGCGGATGCCTTAGAAACTTAATTCTGCCTTGGTAAAGCCTACGATGTCCTCATCGGCATGATTACGTAGAGGAATGGATGGTTCACCTTTACGACGCCTGGGCTGAGTTGGTCGGTAAACTCGAAGTGCACCTCGTCCTCCTCCAATGCTTTCAGTGGATCGATAAAGAACTCGGGATTAAAGGCGATCGATGTTTCCTCACCTCCGTATTTGATGGCCATTGTTTCCAGGCTGTCTCCCACTTCCGGAGAGTTGGCGGTGAATGTAAGGTTATTTTCTGTAAATGTAAGTTTCACAGAATTGGCCTTTTCGCTGGTCATAATCTCTGCTCGGCGCAATGCGTGGAACAGTTCCTCCTTATCCAAGGTCACCCGATGCTTGGATTCTGCTGGAATCACTTGTTTGTAGTTGGGATAGGCTCCCTCGACCAGTTTTGAAACGATCAGTGATCCTGCTCCTTGTTTTTCTTCCAGCCCGAAAGACACCTGATTCTCAGTAATTTGTATTTTAACATTTCCTTCTTCCCCAAGTTGCCGGCTCAATTCCTGAATCGCTTTGGTTGGCACGATCAATTCCATCGGACTTTCCCCAGGCAACTCCACATCTTCCTCTGCTAGTGCAAGGCGCCTGCCATCCGTCGCCACCATGGTGAGTTTGTTCTCCTTGAAATTCAAATAAAGCCCATTCAACACATATCTATTTTCATCGGTTGAGACCGCAAAGGACGTTCGGCGGAGCATGGTCTTGACCTTGTCTTGCGGCATCTGAATGGTTGTATGACCGGAAAAATCAGGTATTGGCGGGAATTCCTCTGCTGGAAGTCCGTTAACCCGATATGCTGAAGAGCCGCTTTTGATGGAGCACTGGTTGTTGCTAACTTCCATCTCAATCAGTTTTCCCCCCACTTCCCGGGCGATGCTGAGTAGTTTTTTTACCGGTATGGTAAAAGATCCCTCGCTTTCCACATTGGCTTCAACTGTTTTTGATATTGTTACATCAAGGTCCGTGGCTGTCAGTGTCAACCTATTCCCCGCCGCACTCAAAAGCACGTTGGATAGAATGGGAAGCGTAGTCCGGGAAGATACCACGTTCTGGACAGACATTAGACCTGAAACAAATTCCTCTTGACTGATAGACAGCTTCATCTGCGCGGGGATAATATAAATCTCTTCAATAAAAAGGAATCCTATTATTAAGTGACGTGAATAAGTGGATAAATAAGAGAATTAAGACAATTTAAAGAAGAAAAGTATGAATTTTTAAAGGAAGAGGGATGACAGTATTCCCCTTACCAAACAGGGAAACAAAGTTTTATCCATTTCATATGTAACTCATCCACAGGTTTTTAATGGGTAATTCAAAACACCCGAACTTGTTCAACGAAGTTAAGAAACGAGGCCAAGACTAAATTGATTTCTTCCTCCGTTGTCTCGCGGCCAAGCGAGAAACGAACGAGTGAATTGGCTTCATTATCGCTTCTACCCATTGCAGAGAGGACATGTGAGGGGTTTAGTGAACCGGCGGAACAGGCAGAACCGGCGGAGGCACAAATGCCATCCAAATCCAAGGCGGCGAGTTGGGTCATACTGTCAATGCCGGGTACGGTGAAACTTGCCGTATTGGCCAAGCGCTTAGCCAAGGGACAGAGTAGATTTATCCCATCAATCTCACCCATGGAAGAAAGCCGACAGTTCAACAACTCAAGTCTGCTTCGCTCGAAGACAGGCGTTGGAACAAACCTCTCAATGGCTTCCACCAAACCGGCGATAGCTGCCAGGTTTTCCGTGCCCGCCCGTCTCTCATTCTCATGCCCACCACCGAAGAGAATAGGATCAGGCAACAAAGGAGACTTTATGAACAGAGCGCCGCTTCCCTTGGGCCCGTAAAATTTATGCCCGCATATCGTAACCAAGTCGGCGTTAAACTGATGAATGCTTTCAAATGGCTCCTTGCCAAACCACTGCACAGCATCGGTGTGAAAAAGAACGCCCCGCTGTTGGCATATCGCCCCCAAGTCGGCGACCGGCTGGATGGCACCGGTCTCATTATTGGCGGCCATCACAGAGACTAAAATTGTGTCATCTTTAATGGCGTTATCTAAATCTTGTGGAGCCACCCTCCCCTCTGTATCAACCGGTAGTGTGGTCAGTTCGAAGCCTTCTTTATTAACAAGATATTCAACAGTGTTCAAAACCGCATGATGCTCAATAGAGGAGGTAATTAAATGCCTGCCTTTAGACTTTAAAAACCTTGCCGAACCGCAGATGGCCTGACAGACGCTTTCTGTGGCTCCACTCGTAAAAATCACCTCACTGGCCGAACACTTCCAAACCCGTGCCACCCTCTCTCGGCAGTCATCCAGTTGGGCGCGAACTTTCCGGCCAATTCGATGAATACTTGAGGGATTACCAAAAAATTCCCCTAAAAAAGGCAACATCACCTCCTTCACTTCTGGGTCAAGGGGAGTGGTGGCATTGAAATCAAGGTAAACCGTTCTCACTTGCTGTTTCCTACCTAAAAAGCAAAAAAACCTCAACAGCAATACAGAATTTATGGGAAAATAAAGAAAGCTTAAAAAGAGAAAATAAAGGAGAGAAGAGGTGAATAAACAGAGGAAAACAATAAAGTTATTCAGACAGAATGTTATACCGAACTTTATTAACAAACCGCCCGCTGTAGGCAAAGAAGCGCCTGGCCAAGCGCCCACAAAGGAAGGCTATGTAGAAACCGAGGCAGCAACTGCATCCCGGGGAACCCCAGCCATTATTTTTTGCAGCACAAGATCGGTAGTAACGCCCTCTGCCTCTGCCTCAAAATTAACAATCAACCTGTGGCGCAGTGCTGGCAGCGCAACCTCGGCCACATCATCAAAGCTCACGTTGAAGCGGCCTTCCGTCAGTGCCCGTACTTTAGCCCCAAGCAACAAGGCTTGGGCACCACGAGGGCTGCTGCCGAACTTAAGAAACTGATTGGTGATTTCCTGCGCCGTCTCTGTGTTTGGGTGCGTGGCAAGAATGAGCCGAACCGCATAGTCTTTCACATGCGAGGCGACTGGCACTTGCTGAACAAGTTGCTGTAACTCAATCAGCGTCGCACCATTGACGACTTTAGAAACCTCCACCTTGGTGCCTTCGGTGGTGCGGGTGACGATCTCAGAAAGTTCCCCCACCGTGGGGTAGTCGACCAGCAACTTGTAAAAGAAACGATCAAGTTGTGCCTCCGGCAGCGGGTACGTGCCCTCTTGGTCGATCGGGTTTTGTGTGGCCAAGACAAAGAACGGAAGGTCGAGTTTGCGAATCTCACCACCTATCGTGACACTGCGTTCCTGCATAGCTTCCAACATTGCAGACTGGGTCTTCGGGGTGGCTCGGTTGATCTCATCCGCCAATACCAAGTGGGCAAAAATCGGCCCGTGCTGAAACTCAAAAGCCCGTTTTCCGTCGTCAGTTTCGTGCACCATATTGGTCCCGAGAACATCCGCCGGCATCAGGTCGGGCGTGAACTGGATGCGGTTGAACGACAGGTCGAGCACTTGGCTCAAAGTCCGCACCAGTAGTGTTTTACCTAATCCAGGAACGCCCTCAAGAAGCACATGGCCATTGGCAAAAAGCGCATTGAGAGTCCCTTCAACAATCGCATCCTGGCCAACGATTACTTTACCAATTTCTTTCCTGAGGGAGTTATACACCTCCCTAAATTTTTCTATCTGTTCTTTAGGATCCATCTATTTCTCCTTGAGCCAAGCGCCAAGCCAGGCGCTATTCCTTCAGGTCGTCGAAATAGTCCCGCACCGAGTCACGATAAGCGCGGGGCACCTTGTCCTGATTCAACGTATTGCGGACAGCCGATTGAGCGGCCGTCACTGCTTCCTTAAATTGTACTTTGCTGCTGCCCTTGATGCTCACCCCGCGCAGAGTGAAGCTCGGCATCGAGCCCTTAGGGTTGATCTTCCCTTTGATGCGAGTGGACACCATGTCATCCCGCACTTTGCCGTCACCGCGATCTGAGTTGCCTCGGGCATCCATGTCCGGCCGCGAGAAGCCAGAGTTGTCCCAACGCTGCGCCAAGGCCTCAGGTGTGAGTTGATAACTGTCATCCCCCCAAGTACCGACTCCGCCGCCCGGTTTGCTGGTAGGGCCGCCGCCCGGTTTTTGGCAGGAGCTAAACGACTGAGAGTTGCCTACGGCCAGTTGCGCCCGCTCAAGGTTTTGCAGCGCGGCCATCATATTTTCCATGTCGTCTAGCACATTCTTCAATTCTTTCGACGCTTCCGCCAGTGATTGCGACGCCCCCGCCTTGTCGCCCGCCTTGGCTTTTCCTTTTGCATCTGAAAGGCACTTCGAGCACTCGCCGAAATCCTCCGCCGGGCCGAGAGCCTCCTGCAGTTCCTGAATCATTTTCTCGAGTTGCTCTGGCGTTAATTGCGCGGACGCCAACTCCTCCATCATTTTTTTCAACGACTCGATTGCGGCCGGCACCTGGCCATTCTCAAGTTGGGCACCCAGTGTTTTGCCAATCTCGGCCATCTTCATTTGCAGATTTTGCATCGCCTTGGCCAAGTTCGCCATTTTCTGCAAATCCTCTGCTATAAAGTCCATATTCTTTAGGAATTGATCAATATCACTGGATTCCAGCGCATGCAACGCCTTGTCGATATTCGGCATTTCAAGTCCCATTTTCTCGGCCTTCCTAGCCAAGTCATCCATCGATTGCGCCAACTCCAGACGCGCCTGTTGCCCTTCCGTCGAGTTGGCGTCCTGCAGTCCAGCGGCGGCGTCCTTGACATCATCCATCTTCGACTTGAGCGCATCAAACTGCTCCTGATTTGCCTCTTTTGCGTCGCCGAGACTTTTCTTTAATTCATCCAGTTGCCGCTGCATCTCGGCTTTTTTTAGGCGGCTCGCAGCCGAAGGGGTCCGCGCAGCTTGCTGCATTTTATTGAGAGTGCGCGCTTGGCCAAGCTTGCTGGATTGATCACGCAACCGTTCCGCCAAACTAGAGAGCTTAGCCAAGGCCTCGTCTCGCACAAGTTTGCCGCTCTTTAACTCCCGCCCAAGTTCCTGCACCAACTCGAGCGCGTCCTTCGTCGGCTTAAAGTGCGCTTGCTGCTTGGTCAGCGCCGTCAGGTTTTGGCCAACGTCCTCGATGATCGCCGAGTCGCGTTGCTGGTCAAGATGCGCCTGACTGCGATGCTCGGGAACAAAACCGAGCCCAACGCAGGCGGCCAACACAAGCAAAGTCCAGTGGCAAACCTTGGGCAACCGCAGTGGCAAAAGTTTCCCCGGCTCAATCTTGCCTGCCGCCTTTGCAGCGTCGCTAATCACCAAAGCCGCCCAAGCGGATTTTTTTGCGGAGATGTCGGACATCTCCACCGCAGTGCTCAGGCGTTCTTTCAATCCAATTTCGCGATCAAGCCAACGTGCGGTGTCGCTGCCGGCGAATCGCTTGGCCAAGCCGAATAGCAAACCAGCCAACGGGAGAGCCAATCCGATGACGCCCGTCCAAAGCAGTGTCGTCTGTGGAACGGGAGCCAGTTTGTAAACACTCAGGGAGGCAAGCCACAAACAAACACCAATCAACAGACCAAGCCACATGTTTTGCCAGCCCCTTTGCAACTTGCGGCGTCTTGCGGCGGCGTCAATTTTTGCGTCAATGACCTGTTTTTCACTCATGCAAAGAGTCAATGCTGCGCCCTCACCGCACTTTTTACGAGTGCGAAAAGATGGCTTTCTTTATGAAAAATCAGAAACTCAAAAGACAGCAGGAAAAGGCGATTTCTCTGGATTAATCCACAGCAGGCAATTTCAAATGGCGCTTGGTAAGGACCTTTTTGGTCTGATCCTTGCGGAACTTATCATAAATTTTTCGGTACTTTGCCGACTTCACGCCGAGGATAGACACCGCCAACAGCGCGGCGTTGATCGCGCCCGGTTTGCCGATGGCAAGGGTGCCCACCGGGACGCCGGCTGGCATCTGCACGATCGACAGCAGCGAGTCCATGCCCTTGAGCGAGGCGGACTCCATAGGCACGCCGAGCACCGGGAGCGTCACTTTGGCAGAGATAACACCCGGCAAATGCGCGGCCCCGCCCGCTCCGGCAATGATCACCTCGATGCCCCGCTTCTCCGTCGTGGCGAGGTATTTCATCAACGCGTCGGTGGCACGGTGGGCGGAGATCGCCTGGGCTTCCCAAGGGATACCGAGGTCGTCGAGTTTCTGCGCGGCGTGGGACATCACGCCCCAATCCGACTGGCTCCCCATCAGGATGCTTACCAAAGGTTTCTTAACTTTTGCTGCCATAAAAAAATCAAACTTAACGCTTCAACAGGCGGCGAGTAAACTTTACCAAACGCAAAAAATCAAACCCGATCACGCCAAGAGCTTGGCAAAGTTCAGTGGTCGCGCTTGAGCAGGTAATCGGCGAGCGCCTCCAGTGCGACTGCCTTGCCGTTGAACGGCTTGAGTGCAGCGTAGGCCTTGGTCGTCAGTTTAGCGGCGATCTTTTGAGACTTAGCCAGGCCGACAACCGACGGATAAGTCGCCTTTTGCACCGCAACATCCTTGCCGGCGGTCTTGCCCAACTGCTCCGACGACAGGGTCACATCGAGGATGTCGTCGATGACTTGGAAGGCCAAACCGATGGAGTAGCCGAAATCGGTCAGCGCCTGAAGTTGGCGTGGCGTGGCGTTGGCCGACATGCCGCCGAGCCGCACCGAGCAGGTCAGCAGCGCGGAGGTTTTGCGCTCATGAATGTAGCGGAGCTGCGCTGGCGACACCGGTATGCCCTCGCCCTCGAGATCGGCAACTTGGCCGGCAATCAATTGAGCGTGACCGGCCGTCTTGGCCAGTTCGCCGACAAAACCGTTCTGTTTGTAGCGCTTGGTTGGCTTGGCTTGGTTGGCCAACTCGAAGGCCAAGGTAAGCAGCGCGTCCCCGGCGAGCACCGCGATGCCTTCACCGTAAACGACGTGATTCGTTGGCATGCCCCGACGCAAATCGTCGTCGTCCATCCCCGGCAAATCGTCGTGGATCAGCGAGTAGGTGTGGATGCACTCGACGGCGGAGCCGAGGATCAGAGAGTCGCTGGCCCTGCCGCCGCACGCCTCTGCTGCGGCCATGCAAAGGATCGGCCGAAGTCGTTTACCACCCGCAAACATCGAGTAGCGCATCGACTCATGCAGCGTCTTCGGCTTTGCCGACGCCTTGGGTAGATGCCTGTTCAGCGCTGCATTGACCTGCTTGAAGGAACGGTCAAGGTAGCGGTTAAGCGAAAAGGAATTAGGCTTGGCCTGCTTGTTCGGAGAAACCGGCACGCAAAGGTTTTAAGCAAGCCCCCCAAGACCCACAAGGCAGGAATGGAGAAAAGAGCCTCGTAGGAGGGCAGCATAAAAACCTTGAATTGAAAGGTAGAGAAGGGGTCTAATTCCTTCAGTTAAAGCACACACGAAATGAAACCACTCCTCATCACAAAAACAGCAACTTTGCTGTTTGTGCAGAGTGAAGAGCGATGAACTCAGACGGATTGTACCCCCATTAGTAGACAAATCTTATGAAAAAAGCAGCCACCCTCATCCTCTTCACTATCCAATGGGCTTCAATCAACGCCCTTGACTGGCCAACCTATCGGCATGATGCCCAAAGGACAGGGATTACCGGCGAGCAGTTGGCCCTTCCATTGTCGAAAAGCTGGACATTTGTGTCCGCACACCAACCCGAGCGGGCATGGCCAGCTCCATTTAGGGAAAACCCATACTCAGGAGTCAAGGTGGAGCCGCTGCTTACCTTCGACCACGCCTTCCAGCCGATCGCTTGCGGGAATTCCGTCTTTTTCGGTTCGTCAAGTGACCATCAGGTCTACTGCCTTGACTCAACATCAGGGCACATCAAATGGACCTTTTATACAGAGGGGCCGGTTCGCATCTGTCCGACATTCCACCAGGGACGGCTTTATTTCGGATCAGATGACGGAATTATTTATTGCCTCGATGCCCAAACAGGGCGTGAGCTTTGGCGTCATCTTGCTGGACCCAGCAATGATAAGATTCCCGGGAATGAACAAATTATTTCCCGTTGGCCGGTACGCTCCGGTGTACTGGTTGAGAAAGGCCTAGTTTATTCGGCAGCGGGACTGTTCCCGGCGAGGGAGGGATCCTATTTATTTGCGCTGGATGCCTATTTTGGGAAAAAGGTCTGGAAGAAAAAAATCAACCAGACATCCCAGGGCTATCTATTGGCCACGCCAGGCAAGATTTTTGTACCTACCGGTAAACTGACGCCATTGATGTACAATCGGGTGAATGGGGATTACATCAAACGAATCTCGGGGCCGCGTGGCAACTTCGCGTTGATTGTCGATGATGTCATGGTTTCAGGGCCAGGCATTTCAGGGGGAAATCTAGTGGCGCTCGACCAGGCGAATAAGCAATACCGCGTGGCGAACTTCAAGGCCAACAAGGCGGTCATCAGTCCCAACTCGGTTTTTCTTGCCTCGGGAACTGAAATCATTCGGCGAGATAGAAAACCGCTTGCCCTACAGAGTCTTGAGAAACGCAAAAATGATTTGGAGGGAATAATCAAGGCGGAGCTTAACTGGAAAAAAGCGGAAGAATTGAAATCGAAGATCGAGGCAGCAAATAAAAATTTTCATGGGGTTCTAGATCTGAATAATAGACTCCAGTGGCAGGCCGAAAAATTTGATCGTGGCAATGTTGTTGTGGACCGGGAAATGTACGGCAAGGAAATAGGCATTATTTCCGATCCAGGAGGGCAAAAGAATTTTGCCGAGTACGATCTAACAGTTGAGACGACCGGTATGTTTCAGTTGGAACTGAGGTATGCCGCGCGATTGCCGCGCCCGGGACGAATTATTATAGATGGGAAAGTTGCAAGAGAAGGGGCCATTGCACACACCACCGGTGGATGGGAGCCTGAACATCAGAAGTGGCATACCGAGGGGTTAATCAAAGCTGTCACAAAACAATTTACTCTCCGAATTGAGTCTGAACCGATGATGTCTCATATTGACCAGATACGCCTGACTCCCCTTACAGGGAACATCTCCTCGCTGGAGAGAGTCAATGCAGTCATTGAAGGTTTGAACAAGCAACTTGCCGAGGCTCAAAAAACCGCGCAAAAACCAGGAACAGCCATCACCTTAAAAGGAGGTAAATCTATTGAGGAGCAGATCAAATCCACAAAGGCTTCCATTACCAAACTTAAGTCACAAGCATCGCTTATCAAAGAATGGAAGCAGCCGGTTAAAGAGGCCAAGTCAATTATCCTGGCGGGGAACACCTTGTTTGTAGGCCGAGAAAACGAGGTGCTTGCCATTCATGCCAATACAGGGAGCATCGATTGGAACATGAGCGTAGACGGCGTCGTCCATGGTATTGTTGCGGCCAACGGCTCCCTTCTAGCAACCACCGACAAGGGCAGGATTTATTGCTTCACAGAAGAAGGAATCCCGCAACAAGTTGCAGACAACGCAGCCTCAACGAAGCAGCGTACTGGCGAAGGTCAAATGGATTATTTAGATCGGGATTTTAGTAGGCAAATGCTCGGGCAACTTGACCAACGAACAGGCTATGCGCTGGTTCACGGGGTTGGGGATGCGCAGTTGGCATCTCAAATTTTGAGAAACACAAATTTTAATCTAGTTTGCGTGGAGGAAGATTCCCTGATTGCTGCGAAAACCCGCGACCTTTTTAATGAGAAGGCACTTTACGGGAAAAGAATCGTTGTCCACAAAAAATTGGGAAACCGGCTGCCCTATCCGGACTTTATGTTCAATTTTATTTGTGTGGATATTGGTGCCCTAAAAGGGGGGAAGCTACTTCTCAGCGAGTATTATCGACTACTCAGACCGTTTGGCACCTTGGTCATTGGAGGGAGAAAAGGGGCGAGCAATTCATTGGCGCTTGCTAACAAACCATTGACCGATCTGGTTGCCAGCAGTCGGGATATTGACCAGAAGTTTCACTCCTTTAAGGATCAGCAATGGCATGTGATCAACCGGGGCAAGCTACCAGGGGGCGGCGAGTGGTCCCACCAATATGCAAACCCCGGGAACACAGCCTGCAGTGAGGATATAAGGATTAGCGGAGATCTACGGCTGCAATGGTACGGCAAGCCCGGTCCCTATCGAATGTTTGACAGGCATTCATATACAACCGCGCCCGTCTACAGCAGTGGACGCCTGTTTACGCTGGGCGAAAAAATTCTATATGCCAATGATGCCTATAACGGTCGTTTACTTTGGGAGAAGGAACTCCCCTCCCTGGAGCCAAGGGTGAATCTGCCCCGGGATTGCGGGTACATGGTGACCGATCGGGATCATGTGTATCTCGCCATTGAGAATAATTGCATAAAAGTCAATGCAAGGTCGGGGAAAACCGAAACAGAATTTAACTGCCCAAAAATTGCCGATGATCATGACTACAATTGGGGGTATGTTGCCACAACCGACGGACTCCTTTTCGGCTCAAGTGTTCGCTCAGGAAACTTTTATACTGAAGGTCGAGGGCCCTGGTATGACGACTCCGGCTTTAATAATGCCCAGGATAGCCACAAGGTGTTGAGCGATTGTCTTTTTGCCGTTGATTTGGCCGGGAACAGCCAGGCTTGGAAATACAACGGGGTGATCATTAATTCGACCATCGCAATCGGGGGCGATCAAATTTACTTCGTTGAAAACAGAAACCCAAAGGTCCTTCAAGACAAGTCACGAAGATTAAGTGGGGGCAAGGAGTGGATGGCGTTACATCTTGTAGCCTTGGATGTGAAAACAGGTAAGAGGGTCTGGGATAAAGACATGCAATTTGAACAAAGGACTCCAGTGTTCTTTTCCACCTACAAGGATGGAACCTTGATCGTACTGCGCTCTTCCCCCAAGTCATTTGATCTTAGGGCGATTGATGCTAAATCCGGTAAACCACTCTGGAATCGTGATCATGGCTGGGAGAACAATCATCACGGGGCGCATCGGCGGCACCCGGTCATTATTGGAGATGTTGTCTATCAACAACCCCTTGCATACGACCTCAAAACGGGCAAAGAGAAGTGGTCCACCAGTAAAGTGGGTGTGGGCGGCAATTGCGGAACACTATCAGCGTCTTCGACCATGTTGTTTTCTCGCTTGAGCGATTACCCCGGCTTCATCGATTTAGGGGAGGGCATGAACAAGGAAAATCTGGTGGAGATTACCCGGCCGGGATGTTGGATTAATATTATACCCGTAGGGGGAATGGTTCTGGTTCCCGAAGCGGGATCCGGGTGCAGCTGCGAATACTCGATTCACGCATCGATGGGCTTTCTCCCAAGAAAAAATTGACTTGTTACCATAACAAACAAGTCCCATGGGGGACAGAGTCAGGATATTATTGAAATGAGACAACACACAATAATCGCAGACGTGTTGTTTATGACAGGCCTGCTCACCCCTCATTGTTTCGTGAGATATATCTAAATTGATGAATGATCCAAAGCACGGGTTTGTTACCTACGAAAAAGTAGATTCCGAATATTTCACCAAACGTGGTTTAAAGCGTTACGCCGGCGTGTGGTCCCTCTGGGCATTGGGAGTCGGCGCGGTAATATCCGGAGATTTTTCCGGTTGGAACCTTGGAATCCAATATTCCGGTTTTGGGGGATACTTGGTGGCTATGTTCATTGTCACCCTGATGTACCTTGGCTTGTGTTATTCGATCGCAGAAATGTCCCCCGCGCTGCCACACACCGGCGGGGCCTACTCTTTTGGCAGGACGGCCATGGGCGTATGGGGCGGATTCCTGACCGGCTTGGCTGAAAACATGGAATACGTGGTTACCACCGCCGTGGTGGTCTACTTCATGGGAGCATTTCTGACTGACATCTTCGAGACGCCTGATTCATTTCGGCCTGTTTGGTGGGCCGCCATGTACGTTGTTTTTATTGGGATCAACATTTGGGGAGTAGAGGCAACCTTTCGATTCACTATCGTGATAACCCTTCTAGCTCTTGCCATCCTGATTATTTTTTATGCTGGAGTGATATTCACCGGGAAATTTGACTTTGACTTGGCCTTGAACATCGCACCCGAAAATCCAGAAAATTCAAGATGGTTTCCGTTTGGATTCAAAGGGGTCGCGCTTGCCCTGCCCTATGCCATATGGCTGTACCTGGCAATTGAGCAACTCCCCCTCGCCGCCGAGGAGGCGATTGATGTCAAAAAGGACATGCCTAAGGGAATCATACTAGGACTGTTGACCTTGATCATCACAGGTCTGGGAGTGGTTTTCCTTAATGTAGGCATTGGCGACGTAGAAATTGGCGAAGGTGCAGATTTCTTTGGCAAGAGTGAGGCTCCGCTATTGAAAGGGTATGAAGTTGTTTTTGGAACGGGAACTGCAACAAAATTCCTCGGACTGCTGGCAGTGGCAGGGTTGATTGCAAGTTTTCACACGATCATCTTTGCCTATGGAAGAAACATCTATTCACTTTCTCGGGCCGGTTACTTTCCTAAATGGCTGTCCGTCACGGGCGAAAAACGAAAAACACCCCACGTGGCCCTTATATCTGGGGGAGTTGTTGGTTTTTTAATTTTGTTAACCATGTTTTTTACCGGTGGAGCGGATGCAGCGTTCGGCAAGACGATTCTTTCCATGGCGGTATTTGGAGCTGTCATTGCATATGCCATGCAATGCCTGGCTTTTATAATACTCCGGGTAAAATTTCCAAACATGGAAAGACCCTACAGAAGTCCATTGGGAATACCCGGTGCGGCCATCGCACTTATCATATCGCTCGCGACACTATATTTTTTATTTTTAATTGAAGAAAACCTATACGGTGTTGTTGGAATGGCGATCTGGTTTCTTGTTGGCGTGGTTTACTTTGCTGCATACGGAAGGCATCGCTTGGTCTTTTCGCCGGAGGAGCAATTTGCTTTAAACCAGATTACTGAGTCGCCGAGTGAGTTGAGAGCTGAGGAACCCAAATAATCGGCAACAACCGATGAAAAAATATATTCAAGGACTGAGCCTTGTCGCGTTGTTTGCACTTGGCCAAGCGGCGATGGCGAAACAGCCGAATGAGTCGAAGGTGACGTTGATCGACGGCAGTTGGAACCCCGGCGAAGGCGGGTCGGTGACAACACAGCCCCACCCACTCAACCGGCCATTCGGAGTTGATTTCGATTCGAAAGGCCGGATGTGGATCGTCGAGTTGGAGGGAGGCCGTGTGCATCGCTCGGCCAATGGCGTTCGGAAACAGGTCGGAGGAGACGGCAGCAAAAGTTACCGGGGCGACGGTGGTTCGCTTGGCCAAGCGACCTTCAACGGCATGCACAATCTGGGCATCGCGCCGGATGACTCGGTTTACATTGCCGACAGCTGGAACCACTGCATCCGCCGGGTTGATGCCAGCGGCCGAATCAAAACATTCGCAGGGACAGGCAAGGCTGGCTTTGGTGGGGACGGTGGTCCTGCAGCCAAAGCCCAGTTCAATTATATCATGTGCATCACACTCAACCCAAGCGGTGAAAAGCTGCACGTGGCCGACCTCAAAAACCGTCGCATCCGCGAGATCGATCTCAAGTCCGACAAGGTTCTAACCATCGCGGGCAACGGCCAACGGGGTATCCCAAAGGACGGTGCCAAGGCGACTGAGGCCCCATTGGTTGACCCGCGTGCGGTTTGCAGCGAC
>JASLKI010000057.1 GCA_030747575.1 Verrucomicrobiota bacterium
GACTTGCCGCCGGGGCTGAACGTGTAGTCGATTTTCCTGCTGAACGGAATGTTGTACGCGGCGCGGAGGTTGCGTCCCTGCGTCACAAGATCGTGCTTCGCAGCGACGAGGCGATCCACCGTGTCATCCAACCCGTAAAGCTCGTTGAACGAAGCATCGAACGCCTTGGGCCAGTTCGCTGTCATAATGGTCTTGCCACCCTGCTCCACTGGCAAGTCTCCGGAATACCCAAGCCCATGCCACAGTTCCTCCGTGATGAACGGCAGAAACGGATGAAATAACCGCAGCGTGTTGCCCATCACAAAATCGACCACGGCAAGAACGTTGGCTTTACGAGTTTCGTCGTCGCCGAAGAAGGTTGCCTTGCAGGCCTCGATGTACCAGTCGCAGTACTCGCTCCAGAAAAACCGGTACAACGCCGCCGTGGCGTCCGAGAAACGATACGCCTCGAGTGCAGTCGTCACATCGTCGATCGCCTGGCCAAGTCGCAGCAAAATCCACTTGTCGTCGCTGGTGAGTTGTTCTGGCCTAATTTCGCGCTCGGATTCGCCGCCCTGCATTTGCCGGAAGCGGCAGGCATTCCACAACTTGTTGCAGAAGTTGCGGCCAAGCTCGACGTCCTTTTCATCGAACAGCACGTCGAGGCCAAGCGGCGCGCTGCGCATCGTGCCAAAGCGCAGGGCATCCGCTCCATACTGGGCAATCAACTCCAACGGGTCGGGCGAATTACCCAGGCTCTTCGACATCTTGCGCCCCTTTTTGTCACGAATGATGCCGGTGAAATAAACGTTGCGGAACGGCAGGTCACCCTTGTACTCGTAGCCGGCCATGATCATGCGAGCGACCCAGAAAAAGATGATGTCCGGCCCGGTGACGAGATCGGTGGTGGGATAAAACTTATTGAGCGTCTCGGTCTCCTCCGGCCAGCCCATCGTGGCAAACGGCCACAGCCACGAACTGCACCACGTGTCGAGCACATCGGGGTCCTGCTCCCAACCCTCACCCTCGGGCGCATCGAGATCGCAGTGGGTTTCCTCGCCGCGATACCACACCGGAATGCGGTGCCCCCACCAAAGTTGGCGGCTGATGCACCAATCCTGCAGGCCTCCCATCCAGTAATCGTAAGTCTTCGACCATCGCTCGGGATAAAACTTCATCGCTCCGTCGGAGACGCAGGCCCGAGCGGCATCCTGGCTGGGATATTTCAAAAACCATTGTTCGGAAAGACGCGGCTCGACCGGCACATCAGCGCGCTCGCTGAAGCCGACCTTGTTTTTGTAATCCTCCGCCTTGGTAAGCGCCCCCATTTCCTCGAGCTTGGTCGCAACGGCTTTGCGGGCTTCAAAACGATCCATGCCGGCCAACTCGACACCGGCCAAGCGATTCATTTTACCGTCAGGTTCGAGGACGTCGATGACTTCCAGTCCGTGCCGTTGGCCAATATCAAAGTCAGCCTTGTCGTGTGCTGGCGTGACCTTCAACACGCCTGTCCCAAACTCGATGTCGATATGTTCGTCGGCAACGATCGGCAGATGCGCCTGGTTTTCCACAGGCAACGGCCGCACTGCATGTTTGCCAACCAAGTGAGCGTAGCGCGGATCGTTCGGGTTCACCGCAAAGCCACTGTCGCCGGGGATGGTCTCCGGCCGCGTGGTCGCAATCTCCAGCCAAGTACCCGGCTCCTCGACGACCTGCACCTTGAAATAATAGAGCTGGCTGTTTTGCTCCTTCATGATGACCTCCTCGTCCGAAAGGGCAGTCAACGATTTTGGACACCAGTTCACCATCCGATTGCCACGATAAATCAGTCCTTTTTTATAAAGATCCACAAACACGCTCTGCACGCATTTCGTGTAGCCCTCGTCCATCGTAAAACGCAACCGCGACCAGTCGCACGACGCACCGAGTTTCTTTAATTGCTCGATGATGATGCCGCCGTGTTTCTCCTTCCACTCCCAAATATACTCGAGCAGTCTCTCGCGGCCAAGGTCGTCGCGATGTTTCATCACGCCCTGTTTTCGGAGGGTGCGTTCCACCACGTTTTGCGTCGCGATACCGGCATGGTCGGTGCCCGGCAGCCACAGAACCTCTCTGCCATCCATGCGCGCCTTGCGAGCGAGAATATCCTGAATAGTGTTGTTGAGCACATGCCCCATATGCAGCACGCCGGTGACGTTTGGCGGCGGGATAACAATCGAGTACGCCGGCCGGTCATCGCTTACTCGTTCAGGCTTGGCCGTAAAACATTCATTCTCCTCCCAAAACGAGTACCACTTTGTCTCGACCGCCTGGGATTCGTAAGCCTTGGGGATTTCTGCCATGAGTTTAGAGATTAACAGCCTACGATAGTCACTTTTTCAACAGACGAAATTCGATGCTGTCCAGCAAGGCCTGCAGACTGGCCTCGATGATGTTTTCATCCACGCCAACAGTGTACCATCGCTCTTTGCCGTCGGTGGACTCGATGAGCACACGAGTCTTGGCCGCCGTGCCGGTACCACCGTTGAGAATGCGCACCTTGTAATCAGTGAGTTTCACCTGCTTAAGCACGGGGTAAAACCCACGGAGCGCATTTCGCAGTGCATGGTCGAGTGCGTTCACCGGGCCGTCTCCGTCGGCAACTGTGTGGGCCGTCTTGTCGCCAACACGCACCTTGACAGTCGCCTCGCAAACACGCTCTACGCCATCCCCTCGCATGGAGACGTGGAACGCTTCCAACTGAAACGCTGGCTCCACCCGCCCAAGCGCTTTGCGAATGAGCAGCGCAAGCGACCCTTCCGCTCCCTCGTAATCGTAGCCGAGGTGCTCCTTCTCCTTAACCTTGGCCAGGATGCTTTTCAATTGCGGTGTGTCGCTGTTCACCCGTATGCCCATTTCCTGAGCCTTCATAACGATATTACTGCGACCCGCCAAGTCGCTCACAAGAATCCGGCGCTTGTTACCAACAGCATCAGGCGTCGCGTGCTCAAAGCTTTGCGCCACTTTCTGCACAGCATTAACATGCATTCCGCCCTTGTGGGCAAAGGCCGTTGCGCCGACCCATGGCTGACGGCGGTCCGGCATCAGGTTAGCCACCTCGTCCACAAAGCGTGACAAGTCGCGGATCTTCCTGATTTGCGCTGCAGGGATGGATCGCTTACCCATCTTTAGCGCGATATTCGGAATAACACTGATGAGATTACAGTTGCCGGTGCGCTCGCCGTAGCCGTTGATGGTGCCCTGCACCTGCGTCGCGCCAGCGTCCACGGCAACTAATGCATTGGCTACGCCGAGGCCGATGTCGTTGTGGGTGTGAATGCCGATATTGCAGGAAAGTTTCTCGCGCGCGGCGGCGGTAATTGCGGCCACTTCGCTCGGGAGCGAACCGCCGTTCGTGTCACAAAGCACCACAAAATCAGCCCCGGCCTCCTCCGCCGCCAGCCATGTTGCCATCGCATATTCGGGGTCGTCTTTATAGCCGTCGAGCGCATGCTCCGCGTCATAGATGACTTTCTTTCCCTTCTTTTTCAGAAACCGGATCGTGTCGGCAATCATCGCCAAATTCTCCTTCGGAGTGGTGCGCAGCACCTCCTCCACATGCAGCAACCATGTTTTGCCAAAGAGAGTCACCACCGGCGTTTTGGCGGCGATGAGCAGCTTGACCTGCGGATCGTCCTTGGCGGCGATTTTCTTGCGGCGCGTCGAGCCGAAAGCGGCAATCTGGGTGTTCCTCCACTTGCGCTTGGCAGCCTGCTTGAAAAACTCAATGTCCTTCGGGTTACTCCCCGGCCAGCCACCTTCCACGTAATGCACACCAAAGGCATCCAGCTTTTCGGCCACGCGCAGCTTGTCCGCAACCGAGAAACTCACGCCTTCGCCCTGCGTGCCGTCACGCAGTGT
>JASLKI010000058.1 GCA_030747575.1 Verrucomicrobiota bacterium
CCGGGAAAAGAGGGCTGGCGCGTGGCTCTAATCGGATTGAAGGAGGACGCAAAGCCGGAAATTCTCCGGCTCGCCAACGGCGCGGTAGCCACGTCGGGTGACCTGTACCAGTTTCTAGAGGTGGACGGCACACGTTATTCACACATCGTCGATCCTCGTTCAGGTAGCGCGCTCACAGAACAGCGGTTGGTGCATGTGCTCGCCCTGAACGCCATGAGTGCTGACAGCCTGTCCACCGCGATCAGCGTGCTGGGGCCAAGCAAGGGATTGCGACTGGTTGCGGGAGGAAAACAGCTCGGTACTCGTGTGGGATTTCGCGGGGCGCTTGGCAAAGTGCGGGTCGTCGAGTCGCCGGTGTTCCTCGCTTGGCCAAGGGCGGAATAGTAAAACGGCCTGCTGTGTGGACAGCAGGCCTGTAAAGTTTGGTTGCGAGTTGCCTTATGCCTTGTCTGCGTCGATTTGCAGGTACTCGCGATCCTTGATGATACCCGGTTGCGGGACGGGGTATTTGCCGTCCGGGTTGGTTTGCAGAGGGGCAGGGGAGTCCATCATCAATTGATCCGCGTTCGGGCAGAGATCGTGGTCGTGGTTGAGCACCTGATCGACCGTGACTTCCTGTCCGGTGTGCGTGGCAAAACGGCCGGCGGCGGTGACGACGCTGGCCATGACACCGCGTTCCACTTCGTTGAACGGCTTGTTTTCGCGAATGGCAGTCATCAGGTCGTTCCACTCGTCCTGATACGGATTGCTCTCGCGGCCCGGGTAAGCCCATGCAACCGGATCCTTCATGCTTTGGCCCTTGAAGATTTTGCAGGGCGCCGGCGCGTGGCCGTTTTTTGAGATGATACCCAGCCCTTTGGATCCGTGCGCATAGCTCGCAAAGTCGCCGTAACAGCCTGGCATGGTGCGGCCGTGCAGATACAGTTTGGCTCCATCGGCGAACGTGTACTCGACCGTGTAGCATCCAAGGTTTTGATCGACGTAATCCCCCCGGTAATGGCGAGCACCGGCGCCTTGTGCCTTGATGGGCCAGGCATCCTTCATCCAGCAGCATTCGTCGATGTTGTGGATGAAATAGTCGCTGAACGAGCCGCCACTCGCCCAGATGAAACTGTGGAAGCGGCGGATTTGGTAGAGCAACTCGCTCTCGTTTTTCTTCGGAGGGAGTGAGTAACAGGAGGCAACGGGGCCGTGGAGGCGGTAGGCGCGCAACAGGTTGATGTCGCCGAGTTCACCGTCCTTGATGCGGTTAAAGAGTTCGCCTCGGGCGCGGCTGTGGCGGCACATGAGGCCAACGCCGACCTTGAGATCCTTCTTCTTGGCCAAGTCGTTGAGGGCAAGCATGCGCCGGGCGGTGGGGCCATCCGGGCAGAGCGGCTTCTCCATGAAAACATTCAGCCCCTTGTCGATGGCTTTTTTGTAATGCACCCAGCGAAAGGCGCAGGGGGTGGTGAAGATGACAACGTCGCCCTTGTTCAGGTTGTCCATCGCCTTGGCGTAGCCGTCAAAACCGATGTAGCGGCGATCGGCCGGCACGTCCACACTGTCCTTGTGCCTTCTTTTCAGGGCCTTGTAGCTGTTGTCCATCTTTGCGGTGGAGACATCGGCCATCGCGACGAGTTTGTTGCGGGCGATGTCACTGGGCACTGACAGCGCGTTGTCGGCTGCGCCGGTCCCGCGGCCGCCTGCGCCGACGACGGCGATTTGGGTCATGTCATCGACCGCAGAGTGTACGCGAGGGATGGCAACACCGGCCAGCACCGAGGCGGTCGTTACGGATCCGGTGGTCTTTATAAAGTCGCGACGATTACTTGCGGACAATTCAGTAGGCTTGGTCATCGCGCTCTTTCTACATTCAGCTGACTCCCGGCGTCAAACGATTTTTGCCGCTTGGCCAATCGCTTGGCCCTTTGACCTTGCTCTGCAACGCGTCATCATGAACGATGCGCCGTGATGAACTTACTCGCACGAGCAACTTTGGCTGCCCTGACATTTTCTCTTTTCGCCGTCCCCTTGGCCAAGGCCGTCGGCCCGACTCTCGCCCAGCGCCTCGGCTATAAGGCTACTGACAAATTGCTCATCATAAACGGCGACGACACCGGCATGTGCCACGCCGCCAACGTTGCCGCCATCGACTCGCTCGAGCGCGGCCTCATGACCTCGGCGACGATCATGGTGCCGTGCCCGTGGTTCACCGAGATCGCGCGCTATGCCAAGTTACACCCGGAGAAGGACTTCGGCATTCACCTCTGCCACACCTCCGAGTGGCAGGTGTACCGCTGGGGGCCGGTTGCTTCTCTCGACAAGGTGCCGGGGTTGGTGGATTCGCAGGGTTACCTGTGGCGGAGTGTCCCGGAGGTGTACATTCACGGCAAACCGGCGGAGGCGCTGATTGAGGCTCGCGCTCAAGTCCGCAAGGCGCTCGATGCCGGTATCGACGTGACGCACCTCGACACGCATATGGGTGCGCTGAACTATGACCCGCGCTACGTTCAGGTTTACCTGCAACTCGCACTGGAGTTCAACCTCCCGGTGCGGATGCCGTCGCAGAGCACGGCGGCGCGGTTTGGGTTCAGCGA
>JASLKI010000059.1 GCA_030747575.1 Verrucomicrobiota bacterium
AACGAGGACGCCCGCGTCAAGGTCGATGAGGATGAAATCATGTACGTCGTGGCCAAGTGGACCGGTATCCCGCTAAAGCGCATGGAACAAGGCGAAGTGCAGAAGCTTCTCTCGATGGAAAAGGAAATTTCCAAGATCGTCATTGGCCAAGCCTTGCCTGTCGAGACTCTCTGCAAGGCGTTGCGCCGCAGCCGTGCCGACCTTAAGGATCCCGCACGCCCGATCGGCGCCTTCATGATGCTCGGCCCGACTGGTGTCGGCAAGACACTCCTAGCCAAGAGCCTTGCCGTAAACATGTTCGGCGACAGCAAATCCCTCGTGCAACTCGACATGTCCGAGTACATGGAGAAGTTCAACGTCTCGCGCCTCGTCGGCTCGCCGCCGGGCTATGTCGGCTATGAGGAAGGCGGCCAGTTGACCGAAAAGGTGCGCCGCAACCCCTACTCCGTCGTGCTCTTTGACGAAGTCGAGAAAGCTCACCCAGACGTCATGAACATGCTCCTCCAAATTCTCGAGGAGGGCAAACTGACCGACAGCTTCGGCAGGCAGGTGGACTTCCGCAACACGATCATCCTGCTCACTTCCAACGTCGGCGCCGAGCGACTCAAGAAGGGAGCCACCATGGGCTTCACCGCCCCCGACGACGAGCAGGACTACGAGCGGATGAAGGAAAATCTCACCGAGGAGGCTAAGAAAGTTTTCCGGCCGGAATTCCTCAACCGTTTCGACGACATCATCGTGTTCCGCTCTCTTGGCAAGGAAGAACTCACCCAAATTCTTGAACTCGAGCTTGATAAGGTCGAGAAGCGACTGGCCCAACGTAATCTCCACTTCGAGTTGGACGAGTCCGCCCGCGACCTTTTGCGGGATCAGGGCTACGATCCCTCCTACGGGGCACGCCCTATGCGCCGAGCCGTCGAGAAACACCTCGAGGACCCGATGGCCGAGGAAATCATCCGAGGCAACCTGCGCGAAGGTGAGATGGTTGCCGTCTCCGCCAGGGACGACAAACTGATCTTCACCCAGAAAAAAGCCAAAGCCAAGGGCGAAGACACCAAGGTTTCTAGCTAAACCAACCTCGACTCTGCTTTCCACCCCGCCGGGCCAAGCGGGCAAGTGAATCCTCGGACTCGCCTTTCACCGAGCGGATTGGTACAAACCGTCTGACTGCTCATGGGACGTTCAGCTGACAACCCGCTTAAGGACGCTTTCGCCAGCTTGGGCAACGTCACTGTCCTGTTCCTGGACACGATGCGCTCCATTTTTGCGAAGCGATTCCGCGTCCGCGACCTGATTGAGCAGCTCCACTTCATCGGTGTGAAATCCCAGTCAGTGGTCCTACTCACCGGCGCCTTCACTGGGATGGTGATGTGTGCCCAGTTTTACATCCAGTTTCACAAGGTGAAGATGGACAGCGCCGTGATGTCGGTGGTCACCGTGGCCATGGCCCGTGAACTCGGCGCGGTGTTGACGAGCCTGATGATCGCCGGCCGCGTCGGCGCAGCGATGGCCGCCCAACTCGGTACCATGAAGGTGACCGAACAGATCGACGCCCTGCGGACCCTCGCCACCAGCCCGGTGGACTACCTCGTGGCCCCAAGATTGCTTGCCATGTTTATTTCGCTGCCGCTTCTCACTGCCGAAGCCATCGCCATCAGCATGGTTTCCGGTATGCTGGTGGCCGTATATCTACTTGGCCTTGACCCCGTTTTCCTTTGGAGCAACATGGTGTTCTACACGGGGTCAGTGGACATCTGGATGGGGCTGATCAAGGCGTTCATCTTCGCCGGCATCATTGCCACCATCGCTTGCCACAAGGGGATGCACTGCGGCCAGGGTGCCGAGGGGGTTGGCAAGGCCACCACCGAGGCAGTGGTCGCCGCCTCCATCAGTATTCTCGTGTCCAACTTTTTCGTGACGCTCGTTCTTAACAACCTCTTGATTTACCAGGAATGATCGAGGTCTCACAACTGCACAAGAGCTTCGGGCAACAACAGGTATTGCGCGGCGTGAACCTGCAAATCGACGAGGGTGAATCGGTTGTCATCATCGGCGGCAGCGGCTGCGGCAAAAGCGTGCTGCTCCGACACATCATCGGCCTCGTTCAACCGGACGAGGGCGACGTGAAAATAGACGGCCAAAGCATCGCCGACCTTTCCGAGCGCGAACTCATCAAGGTGCGCCGCAAGTTCGGCATGCTCTTCCAGGGCGCGGCATTGTTCGACTCACTGACCGTCGAGGAAAACGTCGGCTTCCTGCTCGACCGCGAGCAAACGATGTCCTCGGCGGAAATCCGGGGAACCGTCGCCGATGCCCTCGAGTTGGTGGACCTCGGCGGCACGCAGTCCAAGAAACCGGCCGAGTTGTCCGGTGGCATGAAGAAACGCGTCGGGCTGGCCCGTGCCATTGTTTACAAGCCGGAGATCATTCTTTACGACGAGCCGACCACCGGACTGGACCCGGTTGTGGCCGACAGCATCGACCAACTTGTCATCAGAATGCGCGACCAGTTGAAAAGCACATCCATCGTCGTCACGCACGACACGCGCAGCATGCGCC
>JASLKI010000060.1 GCA_030747575.1 Verrucomicrobiota bacterium
CTGAAAAGTTTAGGAGAAAGTAGAAATCTTGGATTACCATTCAAAGAAGCAGCTTCTCCCTGTTGGTTGTCATTCTGATTAGATTCCATCATAGTCAGCAGCCACCGCTTTGCTCGTAATATCGAGAAATTAAAATGAAAACCATTCTTCCCATTCCTTCTTTGCTTTTCCTGTTGCTGATTGCAATAGCGACCAGCCTGCAGGCTGCCAAGCAACCCAACATTCTTTTCATCATGACCGACCAGCATCATGCCAGGATGTTGTCGAGTGCCGGTAATCCCTACCTGAAAACCCGGGCGCTCGATTCCATGGCCAAGTCGGGAATCCGGTTCAGCAACGCCTACGTCACCAACCCGGTCTGCGTGCCCAGCCGCATCTCCATGGCGACTGGTATGATGCCAGGACGATTTGGCGTCTTCAATAACGGCATGAAGGCGACCATCCCGAAGAAGGTCAGCGACAACTCACTTGGCAAACTGATCAAGTCGGGTGGTTACGACACCTTCTACGGAGGCAAGGTTCACATGGCTCCGGTTCTCTCTCCCCTCAAGGCGGGCTACGATGAATATTGCAAGGACCAGCGCGACAAATTACCGGATGCCTGCATCGAATTCATGACCCGCAAGCGTGATAAGCCTTTTTTTGCCGTGGCTTCATTCATCAATCCGCATGACATCTGTTTTGCCTACAACGCCCGGCAGCCGAACCGGAAGGGGAAGCCCCTGGTGGATAAGCTTTATAAGGAAGCCCAGGCCCTGCCCGCAGACAAGTTGCCTCCCTTGCCCAAGAATAGTGCGATCCCGGAACGGGAACCAGACGCTATCGAGGCAACCATGAAGGTGACCGCCACCACGCCTGCCAAGTTGATCCGCAAGGATTACAACGAACGCGACTGGCGTAATTACCGCTGGATCTATTGTCGGCTTACCGAGCGGGTCGATGCCCAGATCGGTCGCCTGCTGGATGCCATAAAAAAGAATGGCTTGGAGGGAAATACCCTGGTGATCTTCACCAGCGATCATGGCGACATGGACGGTAGCCATCGTCTGGCCTCCAAGAATGTCTTTTATGAGAACTCGGTGGGCGTGCCCTTTATCATGCAGTACAAGGGGGTGATTCCCCCCGGTCAAGTGGATGAAAAGAGCCTCGTTTCCAACGGCCTGGACGTGTTGCCTACGCTCTGTGATTACGCGGGGGTGGAGGTCCCCGGTTATCTCCTTGGCCGCTCCCTTCGTTCCGTAGCTGAGAAACAAGGGGACAATGCCAGGCGTCCCTATGTGGTGGCCGAGAATAATACCGGCCGCATGATCCGCTCTGATCACTACAAATATTGTGTGTATACAAGCGGCAAGATTCGCGAATCCCTAGTCGATCTTCGGGCTGATCCAGGCGAAATGAAGAACCTCGCCGGCAAGGCAGGTTTCGAAAAACACCTCAACCGCCACCGTGAATTCCTGAAGCAATGGATCAGGGAATCCAATGATGTCACAGCCAAAACATTCGCCGTCGAACCCAATTGATTGTCATACTGACCAGATTCTATCATAGTCAGCAGGTGCCACTTTCCCTGTAATAGAGAAGAAACCCAGATGGAAAATTTCATCTCATCAAGACGTGACTTTTTAAGCACCACCGCTGCGGTGGCTACCTCGATCGTATTGCCCCGGCAGGTCATGGCCGCTCTGGCGAAAATCAGAAAGCCCATCAAGCTCGGTATGATCGCCGACCTGCATCAGGATGTGATGCATGATGGCCCGGCGAGATTGAAGGCCTTCCTGGATGCCATGAAGCAGGAAAAACCCGACGCGCTTGTTCAGTTGGGTGATTTCGCTTATCCGACAAAGAAAAACGAGGTAGTAACCAAGGCCTTTGAAAAAGCGCATCCCAGGACCCTGCATGTTCTTGGGAACCACGAGATTGATGGGGGGCACTCCTTTGATGCGGTCGCGAAGCTTTGGGGGATGAAGGGACGCTATTACACCGAGAACATTAACGGGCTGGATTTGATTGTTCTCGACGGAAACGAGAAACCGAAAAACCACAAGAGCGGTTATCCCGCGCACATTGGAGAGCAACAGCTTGAGTGGCTCGCGAAACAGCTTAAATCCCTTAAAGGCCCGATCCTCGTTATTTCTCATCAACCTTTGGCGGGCCCTGGTAGCATCGACAACGCTACAGAGGTGCAGGCGCTACTGAATTCTGCCTCCGACAAGGTTCTGCTGGCTGTTAACGGACATACTCATATTGATCATGTTGCCCGTGTGGGTAAGATCTCTTATCTACACGTCAACTCGGCCTCCTATAAATGGGTCGGCGGCTCCTACCGCAACAAGAGCTACCCGGCTGAGGTACACTCCAAATTCCGCTGGGTTGAGTACACTTGTCCTTATCAAGACAGCCTCTTCACCACTCTTACCATTGATCCTGCCAATGGACGCATCGACGTTAAGGGCCGTGAGAGCCAGTGGGTCGGCAAATCCCCTTCACAGCTTGGGATTCCAGCGAAGCCTGACCGAACCGATGGTAAGGAGATTTGCCCGAAAATCCGTAGTCGACAGATCGGGCTAGCTGAGAAATAACCGGAGATAAAAACATACGAACAATTTAAATGAAAAAATTCATCATCACCCTTTGTTTCCTGTTGGCTTGCTCTGTGCAGGCTGCCAAGAAGCCCAATATCGTTTACATCATTTCCGATGATCAGGCATGGACCGATTATGGTTTTATGGGCCATCCCCATATCAAGACCCCCCACCTGGACAAGTTGGCCGGGCAAAGCGTTCTCTTTGAACGCGGTTATGTGCCGACAGCCCTTTGTCGGCCCTCCCTGGCAACCCTGGCGACCGGCCATTTCGCCCATCGTCATGGTGTGACGGGTAACGATCCATCACCCAAGTATGCTGCGCGTGGTTCAGACCTTAACAACCAACGCCGTGCCAAGCTCATCTCCTATCTCGATAAATTCGATACCCTGCCTGAGCTCCTCGCCGAACGTGGTTATCTCAGTCATCAAAGCGGTAAATGGTGGGAAGGAAGTTACAAGCATGGTGGGTTCACCCATGGAATGACCCGGGGATTTCCCGAGCCGCGCGGTCGCCATGGGGATGATGGACTGAAGATTGGCCGGGAAGGAATGGAGCCGATCGAAAAATTCGTTGACCATGCCGTTGCGCAAAAAAAGCCCTTCTTTCTCTGGTACGGCGTGTTTCTTCCCCATACTCCGCATAATCCTCCGGAACGGCTCCTCAAGAAGTACAAGGAACAGGGCCATCCCATTAGTGTTGCCAAGTATTATGCCTGCTGTGAGTGGTTTGACGAAACCTGCGGGCAGCTTATCGATATTCTCGAGAAACGAAATCTGCGGGACGATACTTTAATCGTATACGTTACCGACAATGGCTGGATCCAGAATCCAAAAAGAAACGGGTACGCGCCGCGCTCCAAGCAGACACCCTACGAGGGCGGGGTTCGCACGCCGATCATGTTTTCCTGGCCCAATGGCGGCCTTGACCCGGCCAAGCGATCCGAGCTGGTCTCTTCAATTGATCTCTTCCCCACCGCGCTTGCCGCAGCGGGCGCTCGAATTCCCAATGACGTACCTGGCTTGAATCTCCTGGAAAATCTCCGGAAAAAACAACCCATCAAGCGCAAGGGCATCTTCGGCGAAAGTCTTGCCCATGACATTGCCGATATCAAAAACCCCGAAGCCTCGCTTCTTTTCAGGTGGCGTATCGAAGGCAAATGGAAGTTGCTCTTAACCTACGACGGCGAGGTGAATCGCTACCAAAGCACCCACCCACGAACCGAGAAACGCCCACAGCTTTTCGACCTGTCAAAGGATCCTCACGAGAAGACGAACCTTGCAAAAAAACATCCCGAGATTGTTGCTGACCTGGCCGCGAAGATTGCCACCTGGTGGCCGCTCAAGGAGCGAAAAGTCATTACCAAATTCGAGTGACGACAAATTTAGCCATGAATCAAAGAATATATATCACATTATGTTTCCTGTTGGCTTGCTCTATGCAGGCTGCCAAGAAGCCCAACATTGTCTTCTTCTTTGCTGATGACCAGACTTCCAGTTCCCTTGCTTGTTACGGTCATCCCCTGGTCAAGACACCCAATATCGATCAGCTGGCCACCAATGGCACCAGGTTCAACAATGCCTTCGTCAGTCAGTCCATCTGCTGGGTGAGTCGTACGACCATCCTGACCGGGCTTACCGGACGCAGTTACGGAACCCCGGGCAGGCATGATGCCGCCCGCCCTGATGCGGTTAAGGAGCTCTATGTGGATCTCCTTCGTAAAGCCGGTTACCGGACCGGTTTTGCTGGAAAATGGCACGCCAAGATGCCCAAAGGCTGGAATCCTGCCGATCACTTTGATGTCTTTCAAAGGATTGGTCGCAACCCTTTCTATAAAAAACAACCCGATGGTTCATTGCGTCATGAAACCGAGTTGATTGTCGATCGCGGAATTGAGTTCCTTGAGAACCAACCCAAGGACCAGCCCTTTGCCCTTAACATGTGGTTTAATGCCTGCCATGCCGAGGATGGCGATCGACGGCCGGGTATTGGGCATTTCCCGTGGCCTCGGGCAGTTGATGGCCTGTACGAGGAGGATGAGATTGCCCCACCTCGATTGAATGATCCAAAGATTTTTGAGAGCCAGCCTTATTTTCTTAAGACCACCATCAACCGCGAACGTTTCTATTGGCGTTGGAATACCGAAACCAAGTATCGCACCAATATGCGGGCTTACCTCCGCATGGTGAGCGGAATTGACAATGCCATCGGGCGTTTCATCAAGGCCCTTGAGGCAAAGGGTTTGGCCGATAACACCATCATTGTTTACACCGCCGACAACGGTTACCACATGGGTAATCGTGGGTTCGCAGGCAAGTGGTCTCATTACGAGGAATCCCTGCGTGTTCCCATGATTATATGGGATCCGCGTGCGCCCAAGTCTGCCCGCGGGCAGGTGGTAGACTATTCAGCCCTTAACCTTGATCTGCCATCAACTTTCCTTGATTGGGCAGGGGCTCCTGTGCCTGAGCGTTACCAGGGTCGCAGTCTCAAATCTATTGTCTCCACCGGGAAGACGGATAATTGGCGCAAACAAACTTTTCATGAGCACTTCGCAGTGCGTTCGCGCATTCCGGCTTTTGAAGGGTTGCGCACGGACCGCTACAAGTATGTTCGCTATGTTGATGAGAATAACTACGAGTTCCTCCATGACCTTAAGGAGGACCCTGATGAATTAACCAATTTCGCCAAGGATCCCAAGTACGCCAAGACGCTTGAAGGATTGCGCCAGCGTACCGACAAACGCGTGGCTGAACTGGGTGGCCCCCTGCAGCCGATGCAAGGCGACTTGTCGGTCTCCACTCCACCGCAGCCAGTAGCCGCTGCGACCGTGGCCAATCGTCCCGGTGCGAATGGTTTTTCCAACCTTATCGGTGGTGGAATGCGGGGTTGGTCAGGTGACTCCAGATTTTGGTCGCAGAAGAATGGGGTTCTGACTGGCAAGACCGATGGCACACTGAAGATGAATCACTTCATCACCTGGAAGGTTGCCACCGTTCGCAATTTTGACCTGAAGGTAAAGGTGCGCATCTCCAGGGGAGGCAATAGTGGAATTCAATACCGCAGTGCCCATGCGCCTGAGCTTGGGCTTGATGTGGTAAGGGGTTACCAGTGCGATATCGTGGCCGACAAACCTCAATTCAACGGCATGGTTTATGAGGAAAAAGGCCGACGAATCCTCTCGCAGACCGGACAGAAGGTGGTGGTTGATCCCAAGGGAGACCGTTGGGTGGTGGGAAATTTCGAGGTAAAGGAATTTGCCCCGGGTCAATGGCATGAATACCGCATTTTGGTTGAAGGAAATCGTCACCGTCATTGGATTGACGGACATCCCACCGGTGACCTTATCGATCTTGATGAAAAAGGCAGGGCACTGGATGGAGTACTCGCCATGCAGGTGCACAAGGGGCCGCCGATGACAATTGAGTTCAAGGATATGCTTATCAAGCATCTGCCAGATGACCTGCCGATTCTGCAGCTCAAGGATCACCCTATTCCCGCCGATGCCCGCGGCGCACGTCCGTCGGGACGCCTGCCCAAGGGCTGGAAAGCCCCCATATACGGGGAACGATGAACCGGTGAAGCAGGGCCTCTTAGTTCTATGCGCATTTGTTTCTGTGGCTCATGGGGCTCCCGGCATCCATTTGCGCCCTGTCTTTGAGAAATCAGCCAACGGAATTTTTGATAAAAATCAAGAAGTCCACTTTGGTTTTGAACTCAATAACCGGCTTAAGGATACAGTAGAGGTTAAGTTTGCATGGCAGGTGGCAACTGATCAAAAGGAACCGATAAGTCAATCGGCTCCTTCTGTGATTAAAATTCCCGCAGACGAAAAGAGGATAGTCAGCTACGCGGCTAAAATTCCGGCTCCGGGATTTTATAAGGGAACCCTCATTTGCACTTGGGAGGGAGGAAAGGTGAGTCAAACGGTTCAGGTAGGTTATGCGCCCGGGAAATTGTTGCCGCCTTTAACCAAGGAACCGGATTTCGAAAAGTTCTGGAAGGAATCATTGGCTCAGCTCAGGAAAGTAGACCCGCAGTATCAGCTCATTCAACAGCCAGAGTTAAGCAAGGGTGAACTCAACGTGTATGAGGTGCGCATGCGAAGCCACGGTAATATTCGTGTAAGAGGTTGGTATGAAGTGCCCAAAAGCAGGGGACCCCATCCGGTGATCCTGCGCGTACCGGGGTATGGTTCCAATATGAAACCGATTTCCCGCTTTAAGGATATGATTGTCTTTTCCTTTAACCCGCGTGGTCACGGCAATAGTCAGGAGGATATCAAGGGAAAACCCGGCAACTACTGGATCCGCGGACTGGATGATAAGGAGGGGTACTATTATCAGGGGGCTTATCTGGATTGTGTGCGCGCAGTGGATTTTTTGTGTTCACGAAAAGAGGTGGATTCAAAACGTATTGCAGTAAAGGGCGGCAGCCAGGGTGGTGGTTTGAGTTTATCGACCGCGGCACTGGATTCACGCATCAGCCTTTGTGCACCGCACATTCCTTTTCTTACCAATTGGGATCTTTATTTTAAGACCTCCCACTGGCCGGAAATGGATAAATGGATTGAGGAGAAGGAGTCTCGCACATGGCAAAGTACGCTTAAAACCATGAGCTACTTTGATACCATGAACATGGCCTCTTGGATTGAGTGCCCGGTTTTCATGGGGGTGGGATTGCAGGATGCAATCTGTCCGCCAGTAACGAATTTTGCAGTGTACAATCGCCTGAAAGGGAAAAGAGAATACCGCGTTTACCCATACGCCAAACATAATGTGGACAAGACCTTTCACTTATTGGTTTTCAATTGGATGCGAAAACATTTTGGGTTAAAATCCCTTCAGTAAACTCAGGTTTCAGATCATGAAGCGCATCCTTATATTGCTCCTTTTTTCCTCTGCGGAGGTTTACGGGGAGGAAAAGGTTAAATTTGCTTCACATACCTTTACGCTTCCCGATGGTTATGCATTAAAGCGAGTGGCCGCCCCTCCCTTGGTGCAGCGTCCCATCCACATGTGTTTCGACGTGGATGGAGCACTCTACGTCACCGATAGCTCAGGGAACACGGACAAGGCCCCGAAACAACTCAAGAATCCGAGTCATCGCATACTGCGGCTGGTCGACCGAAATGGTGATGGGGTATTTGATCATTCAACGGTGTTTGCAAAAAAAGTGCCTTTTCCCGAAGGCATCCTTGTTTACAAGGGGGCCGTTTATGTGGGCGCACCGCCCTACATATGGAAGTTCACCGACACGGATGGCGATCATGTTGCTGATGAGCGGACGGTGTGGTTTGACGGTGGATCCATCGAAGGTTGCGGCAACGATATGCATGGTCCCTACCTCGGGCCAGATGGATATTTCTACTGGTGCAAGGGAGCTTTTGCTCCGCAGAGCCACGCGCTTGGAAATGGGAAGATGTTCAAGTCGAGGGCCGCCCATATCTATCGCGCTCGTCCTGATGGCAGTCAGCTCGAAGTGGTCATCACCGGGGGGATGAACAACCCTGTTGGGCTGACCTTTAGTGACATCGGGGAGCGCTTTTTGAGTGGCACCTTCTTTGATTTGTCCAAGCCCGGCAGGCGCGACGGTATTTTGCATGCGGTGTATGGCGGAATGTATGGCAGGAAAAACCCTCGTGTTCTCTCACCGCACCCAAGTTCGGGAGGTTTGTTACCGATCCTTACCCAAATGGGCCCCTCGGCTTCCTCGGGAATCGTGATGCCCAAAAGTGATACGCTGGGCATGAAGGGTGATCTGCTCTGCTCCGATTTCAACCTGCGACGCCTCTCCAGACATAGGCTGACTCGGTCCGGATCAACCTATTCGGCCAAGACGAGCACCTTTCTTGAGAGCGATCAGACTGACTTTCATCCCACCGACGTGATCGAGGATGCGGATGGAAGCCTGCTGGTGGCCGATACCGGCAGCTGGTACATGATCTGTTGCCCGACCTCCAAGGTCGCCAAGCCCGACGTTCTCGGGGCGATCTACCGGGTTCAACGGAAGAATGCAGCCTCTCCCAAGGATCCCCGCGGCTTGGAACTGGATTGGGCGAAGCCTCAAGTCGACTGGCTGACCGATGAGCGGCCCGTTGTGGTTAATCGGTCAATTGAGACTCTTGCCAAGGAGAGTAACCTGGATGCACTCAAAGGAGCGAAAGCACGCATCCCGGCGCTTTGGTCGCTTCACAGAATTCCCGGAAAGTCGGCTCGTGCTGCCGTTCGGGATTTTCTCGGGAACGAAAGTTCAGATGTTCGCGCGGCGGCCATTCATAGCGTGGGACTTTGGCGTGATTCGGCGGCGGTGGAACCATTGATCAAACTCCTGGCTTCCGATGATGTCCTGCTCCGTCGATTGGCTGCCATGGCCTTGGGTAGAATAGGGAATCGCAGGGCTGTTGAACCTTTGCTCACCGCTGGCTTGGAAAAAATGGATCCATTTTTGAATCACGCCATCATCTATGCCCTGTATGAGCTAGGGGATGAAAAGAGTCTTCCCGGTGATCATCCGATGACTAAACAGGTTGGGCTCATGCATCAGGTCGCCAAGCGTAACCCCTCCCCGCACCTCATGCCTAAAATTCAACTGGCTGATGCTGTGAAACCGGATCCGGCCAGGGAGGCCCGCCAAGCCAAACGCCTCGATCAGCTTGCCGGTTTCCTGCCCAAGGGAGATCCCATTCGAGGCGAAAAGCTTTTCCATGATGCGGCCAAGTCCTTGTGCATCACCTGCCACATCAAGGGGGACAAGGGGGTGGATTTTGGACCGGACCTTACCCGGATTGGTGCCATACGCAGTGAACGGGATTTGCTTGAGGCAATCGTGTACCCCAGTTCCACCATCGCCCGTTACTACGAGCTCTTGATGGTGCAGAAAAAAAAGGGTGAAGCAGCAGGCCTGTTGCGTAGGGATACCCTCGACCAAATCGTCCTCGGGCCGGCCCCGGGAGTGGAGCAACCCATATCCATAAAGGAAATCAAGGGGGCGAAGTATTCCAATGTCTCCCTGATGCCCGAGGTGTTCGACAAGCTCTTGAAACCGGAGCAAATCGCCGATCTGGTCGCCTTTTTGAAAGAGGCAAAAGGGCCGAGTGCATCAGTTCCGGCCGATGACATACCGCCTCATCATGCGATTGACCTGCCCGGACTGCATGCCTACGCCCAAAAGAGTATTGCTGCGGGCGAGGAGATTGAACTGCGCGTTAGCAGTGCCGTTCCCTACGACTTGTCTGTCGTGCAGTTGGGTTCGGACCCGGAGAATCGGGACAAGGATCCGGTGCTGAAGACCTTTCGCGTCGAAAAACCGAGTCTCCAGCCCATTCATCCGGGTTCCTACCTGCACGTGGCCAATTCGTTGCCGGTCGAGAGACGCCTCTCGCAGTTGACATTGGAATGCTGGATTCGCCCGTTCAAGTTGACCGGTTGGCAGGGATTGATCACCCAGCATGATTACCCGGAACGTTGTGGAGTTGGTTTGTTCCTTAGCGGGGGGACGATCGTCTTTGGAACCGGGTCGGGAGGTGCCTACGATGCGGCCTCCTTTCAGCAAACGAAGCCCGGGTTGGTCAAGACCCAGCAATGGCAACACCTTGTCGGCACTTGGGACGGGAAGAAAAAGCGTATCTTCCTCGACGGCAAACTTGTGGATGAGGTGGCCTTTTCCGGCACGGTGCGTCCGGGCGAGACCGCGCTTCGCATCGGTGCCTACGGGCAGGAGGGAGAAGCTGTGAACTTCTATAACGGCGACGTTGCGATGTGCGCTATCTACGACCGTGCGCTGAGTGGGGATCAAATCAACAAACGCTTTTCCGATCGCGGATTGAACGTTCCCAAGAATGACCGTCTACTGGCCTGCTGGCCGTTCGCCGAGGAACGCGGCACACAGGTCGCCGATGTAAGTGACTTCGGGAGGGATGGCCGGATCATCAACCGGGGGACCTGGATGATCGGGGGACCAAGCTTTAACGCTGCGGCGATCGATCGACACGATTCGGCCTACGACCCGGCCAAGGATGCCAAACGCGGTCACGGGCTTCGGCTGGCGGCAGACGAAATCTACAATGCCCGCTGGAAGGTCAGCCACCGCTTCGGTATTCCCACCGACGCCAAGTCGGGCGTTTACGCTGGGCGCTTCGATTTCAAGTTGAACGGCAAGCCGATGCGCTACCACGTTTCCTTTATTGTGCGGCGGCCTGAGTCCAAGCCGAAGGCGCCCCTGCTGGTGCTCGTTTCGTCAAACACCTGGCTGGCCTACAATTCGACTCCGTTCCCGGTCAACCATGGGCCGGGCTTGATCAACATGGGTACAGGCGGTCTGGGAAACAGTCACCCGAAAGCTCCCAGGTACAGCTGCTACAGTGATCACCACAACGGCCAGCCGACTTACAAGATTGGCATGAAAGTGCCCTGGCCGGCCGGCGGCCCCAACAAGACCTATATCGGAGGAGGATATAGTCATTTGCTCCGCGGCGAGCGCTTCCTGCATCTCTGGCTGGATAAACACGGATACGAGTATGACGTCATCACCGATCACGATCTGGACCGAAATCCCGACCTATTGAAAGGATACAAGGCGGTCCTGATTAACGGACATAGCGAGTACTGGTCAGCCCGCGCCTACAATGGTCTGGATAATTACCTGAAGGCCGGCGGTGCGGCCGTGGTCATGTCCGGCAACACCATGTTCTGGCGGGTAAGCTTTGATGAGAGCGGCGAGGTCATGGAGTGTCGCAAGTTTGGAAAGGGTATAGGTGGCCGTAATTTGGCCAAGGTGGGCGAGCTTTATCATAGCCATGACTTCAAGCGCGGCAGCCTGATGCGTTTTTGCGGATACCCCGCTTGGAAACTGGTGGGGCTGGAATGCATCGGATGGGCCGGAGGGAACTTTGCCAGCTATCAGGTCGACCAGTCTGATCATTTCCTGTTCAACAAGCCCCACAAGATCGAGCTGAAAAAGGGAGATCTCTTTGGCTTCACCAATAACAAGAAGGGTGCAGTCGGGCACGAGTACGATGTGCGACTCTCGACCCTTTTGCGGGCAACCAAGAACCCCGTGCTGAAGGGGTTAGTTGAACCAAAAGGCATCGCCACCATCGCCAGTAGCCAGAGCAAGCGCAACATCCTCGATTTCAATGCTGAAGGGCATGGGCCTAGGGCAGGGGGCGAACAGACGATTGCCGAGATCATCTATTGGGAACGGCCTGAGGGCGGACGGGTTTTTCATACCGGATCGATCGCAACCGCCTGGGCCATGTATCACGACGAATCCTTGGGCAAACTGGTCCGGAATGTTTTGCATCACTTCAAAGTGGCGCCAAATAAACAACCGTGAACTTTCAACCTCTCAGCTAATATGAACAACAAAAAGCGAGGCAACGAATTAAACGAAAACCAGAGTGCAGTGAATCGTCGCGACCTCCTTAAAGGAGTAGCAGTCGCTGGCCTAGGTATTGCGGCCAGAGCATACGGAGCGCCAAAAATAACTGGGAAACCTTCTAAGTCACCGAAGAGTGATTTGATACAGCGCGAAAACGCGAAACCGGGCACGCGTGACTGGATGCTCACGAACACGCGTCAGCTCCCCGGCAAGATCAATAAGATCCTGCCCAATGGCCGTTGCCCCTGGATCGAAGGGTATTGCTCCGCCAACAGCGTGCGGGCCGGTGAGACACTGAAGGTCATGGTGAACACCAATCCGGTTTCTGCTTTCAAATTGGAGATCTTTCGCACGGGTTATTACAACGGTGATGGGGGACGCCTCATACGGACGTTTGAATCGATCCAAGGCAAAATTCAGCCCGATCCTCCCGTCGGAGAAAACTACGTTCGTGAATGCAACTGGGAGCCCTCCGTTGAATTCGAGATTCCGAAGGATTGGCTCAGTGGCGTCTATCTCGGTAAACTCACTACAGACAAGGAGAACCTTCAGAGCTACGTCATCTTCATCGTCCGCGACGACCGGCAATGCGACTTTCTCTTTCAGTGCAGCGACCTGACTTGGTCAGCCTACAATCGCTGGCCGGCTGACTACTCCATCTACACACCCCATGAGAAGGGTTTCTCCTCCACTGGTGTGCCCAGCGGGACAGTGAGTTTCGACCGGCCCTACGGCTTGTTCACTCACCCCGTGAACAAGATGAAGAAATCAGGTGGTTCGGGTGAATACCTGCCTTGGGAATTCCCTCTGGCCTTTTGGATGGAGCAGCACGGTTACGACGTCTCCTACATCTCCAACATCGACACCCATGCGGATCCCAAGGGGCTGCTGCGCACCAAGGGATTCATCTCGGTCGGGCACGATGAGTATTGGACGCAGGACATGTACAAGAATGTGCTTCAAGCCCGGGACCAAGGCGTCAACCTTGCCTTCTTTGGCGGTAATTCCGTTCTCTGTGTCGTTCCCCTTTTGCCCTCGGATAACGGGACGCCCAACCGGGCCACGCGGCGCGAAGGTTGGTTTATGCCGGTGCCGGCTGAAATTCCAGAAGAAGTAAAACGAAGACTACTCAACCGTCGCGACTTTGAACTGAACATGGGGCCGGATGGCGCCCAGTTGATGGGAGGACGACTGGACAAAGATCAAGAGACCGGACGCGGCATGGGGAGTGGCGATTGGACCTGTGCGATGCCGGAGCATTGGCTTTTTGAGGGCACGGGAATGAAGAAAGGAGATTCCATCAAAGGTCTTATTGGTTGGGAGTGGCATGGAGCCCCTGCCATGGACCTCCCCGGCATGAACATCGTCGCGAGAGGCGATGCCACCATTCACGGTAGGACTGTGGGTCAATACAGCGCCACCCTCTACGATGGCCCTAAAGACAATGTCGTCTTTAATGCTGCCACGATCTGGTGGGCCAACGGCTTGTCCAGTCCTCCAGGGCATAAGAACCCCTCCCGGCACGGCGTCACGCAACAGGGCCCCGACAAACGCGTCCAGAAAATTACCGACAACCTGTTTCAACGGATCATCTCCTGATGCATTTGACTCCTATAAAAACAAAGAAACAAACAACGATACTCGTTCTGTCAGTTTTCCTGTTTTGCGTAATGGGCAAGGACAGTGAAGGAAAAGACACAGACCGCCAGAACGGAAAACCAAACATTCTGTTTATTGTTTCTGATGATCATGGCTGGGGGGATTTGCCGTCGAACTGGGACAAGACCGAACTCCGCCTTCCAACGCTGGACGCGTTGGCGGCCAAAGGTGTGAGGTTTCCGAACTACCATACCGTCCCGCTCTGCGGGCCGTCTCGCGCCTGCATGTTTACCGGTCAATACTCGACGGAGAACGGCATGTGGCGCGGACCCGGTCAACAACCGCTCGGATCGCCCGGATATCGCGGCATCAAGCGCGACGTGAAAATGCTCCCGGAGCATCTCGCCGAAGCCGGCTACAAAACGGGAGCCTTCGGGAAATGGCACTTGGGCGCGCTGGATGGAGAAGTTCCGAACGACCGCGGTTTCGACGAGTTTCGCGGGTTTCTCAAAGGGGCCCATCCCTATTGGATCAAGCCGGGCAGGTCGAAGATCATGCACAACCGCGAACCGGACCAAACCTCGGAGGGGCACGCCACCGAGTTGTTCACCCAATGGGCTGAGAAATTCATTCGCAAGAACGCCGCCAAGGAAGACCCTTTCTTCTGTTACCTCGCCTACAACGCCGTGCACGGTCCGCTTCGCACGGATAAATCGAAGCCGACCTCGGCGCCCGAGGCCTGGGTGAAAAAGGCGCTCGACCGGGGTGTCAGTTTCCTGCGCAGCGATTACGTCGCCATTCTCGAACACATGGATGACAACATTGGCCGGTTAGTCGATCTGTTGGATGAACTGGGCATCGCCGACAATACGCTCATCGTCTTCGTCAGTGACAACGGAGGCTGCACCATGGAAGAAGACGCGGCTGGCGGAAGATTCCCCGGAAACAATGGCCCATTTAGTGGGGGAAAAGCCACCACCTATCAGGGCGGGCTGAACGTGCCGTTCCTGATGAATTGGAAAGGCCGATTACCCCAAAGGTTGATCTCGGATGATCAGGTGATGCATTGCGATATCTTTGCGACCTTTTTGGACGTTGCGGGCATTCCGGTTCCGAAGATGAACGGCAAGAACCCGGTTCGCGGGACGTCCCTGATGTCTCACATGCTTTCAGCCGGGAAGAAAACCATTCCAGAGCGCGCCATGATCTTTGAGCTCTGGGGAAACGTAGGAGTTCGAAAGGGAGACTACAAACTCTGGGCCAATGTCGGGAGGGATCACTCCCCAGATTGGAACGCTCTTGTCGCTGAACTAAAGGGTGCCAATCTCGCCCTCTTCGATCTCAGCAAAGACATTTCTGAGAAGAACGACCTGCGAACTGAGCTGCCCGAGGTTTACGGCTCCCTGAAAAAGGAGCTGATCGATTATTTTTCTCAGATCAATGGCGAGTATCCTGTTCCTGAGACTTCCGGGCCTTCCCCGAAAGATAAGCCCGAAGGCATGCTAAAAGGCAAAGCTCCCGGCCTGAACTCGAATGCCCGGACACCGGATGAATTATTCAAGGCCCGTGACCGAAACGGAGATGGGGTGCTTACCTTGGAGGAATTCATCGGCAAGGCAGGGAAAGGCAATGCCCCCGCCCGGACGAAGCGGTTTAAAAAGCTCGATTCAAATGGCGACGGCAAGCTGCAGTTGGACGAATTGAAAAAGTAAACATAATGAAGTTTTTGAGATTTCTTAAGGCAGCAGCAGTTTGCGGTTACTTAACCGCACTGACGGTCCAGGCAGCTGAAAAGAAGCCAATGAACGTATTGTTCATCGCCATCGATGATTTAAATGACTGGACGGGCATGCTGAAGGGTAATCCTCAGGCCAAAACACCCAGCATGGATAAACTAGCTGCCAAAGGGATGGTTTTTACCAATGCCCATTGCGCGGCGCCTGCCTGCGGTCCTTCACGGTCTGCTATTATGAGCGGAATCAGGCCTTCGACTTCGGGCAATTACATCAACAAGAGTTCCCTGATCCACAACCCGATCCTGAACAACTCGGTTTTGCTGCCTGAGTTTTTCGGGCGGAATGGCTACTACGTTTGCGGCGCTGGGAAACTTTTTCACGGTTACCATTTCAATAACGAAGTAAAGGGGCGGGGCTTTGATGAGTATTACCCGAGCAAAACGCAGGATCTTCCTTCCTTCGAGGGGCTCAAATTTGCCACCAAGTTACCCATGAACGGGTGGGCAAGGCAGGCGGATTGGGGGCCATGCCTCCCGGGGGTAACGGTGGGCGACCACCCCGATGGCAAGACTGCCAACTGGGCGACAAAGAAACTGCTTGGAGGAAATCTGAAAGAACCGTTCTTTCTGGGAGCCGGCATCTTTATGCCTCATCTGCCCAACTACGCGCCTCAGGAGTATTTCGATCGATTCCCTCTGAAGGACATCAAGCTTCCGGAAGGTTTCCTGGAAGATGACCTGAATGATGTGCCCGCGGCTCATGCCAAGATGGCCCACAATCCTTGGTTGAAGAGAATCAGGGCGATGAATCAATGGAAGCCGGCGATCCAGGCCTACCTGGCGTGCACCTCCATGGTGGATGACCTTATTGGGCAGATCGTCGGGGCGCTTGAGAAATCCAAGTATGCCGACAACACGATTATTGTATTGTGGAGCGACCACGGATTTCAGCTTGGCGAAAAAGGTCGTTGGGGGAAGTACTCTCTCTGGGAACGGGCCACACGAGTCAACCTCCTCTGGGTAGCGCCAGGGTTGACTCAGCCAGGCTCGGCCTGCACCAAGCCCGTGAACCTGCTGGATATCTATCCAACTCTCGCCTCCCTGACCGGCTGCAAGCCTCCGAAAAAACAACTGGAAGGAAACGATCTTTCCGCATTGATGAAGAATCCGGATG
>JASLKI010000061.1 GCA_030747575.1 Verrucomicrobiota bacterium
CGGCATCTTCTCCGCGCCCTCGCGATCGACCACGCCGCTGTCGCCCGGCGGCGTGATGCGAATGGCCCTGGGCGGACAGACAAACTCACACAACTGGCACGACACGCACTTGGTCTTGTCGTCCACATCCTTCACCAAATACGGCGCACCGCGGTAGCCGGCGGGGACATCCCATTTTTCCTCCGGATACTGCATCGTGGTCTTGGCGGCGTAACCCTTCTGTTTGTCGCCATAGACCCCCGAACGTTTCCACGAGAAGAAATGACGCAGCGTGACCTTGAAACCGTTGAGCAGCGTCGGCAAATACAGCCGCTCCCACCAGGTCAGTTCTGTGCGATCCACTTTCACTGCGTCGTCCTCAACTATGCAGCACCCACAGCACGATTGCCGTAAGGATGATGTTGGCCAAGCTCGCCGGCAGGAACCGTTTCCAGCCGATATTCATCAGTTGATCGTAGCGGAATCGCGGCAACATCCAGCGAATCCAAATCATCAAACCAAGGAACATCGCGATCTTCGCGATGAACACGCCGATGTGCACGAGCCCTTGAGCAACCGACTCGGCAGGTGTGTTGAAAAAGGCACCGAGCGGCAGCGTCCAACCTCCGCAAAACAGCACCACCATCAGCGCCGAGCCAGCGATCATCGCCGCGTATTCGCCCATGAAAAACAGCGCGAACCGCATCGAGCTGTATTCGGTGTTGTAACCGGCGACCAGTTCCGTCTCCGATTCCGGCAAGTCGAACGGCAGTCGGTTCGTCTCGGCGAAAATCGCGATCAGGAAAATCGCAAACGCCACCGGCTGCTTGAACACGAGCCAAGCGCCGCTGGCCTGATAGTCGATCACTTCGCCGAGGTTGAGATCGCCCACCAGCATGAACACCGGCACGACCGCCATGCCCATCGCAATCTCGTACGAGATCATCTGCGCGCTGGAGCGGATGCCGCCGAGGAACGGATACTTCGAGTTCGAGGCGTCGCCGGCCAACACGACGCCGTAAACTCCCAGCGACACGATTCCGAAGGTAAACAGGATACCAACATCAAGATCGGCGATGACCATCTTTTGTTTCCCGAGCATCGAGCCAAACGGCAACACAGCAAGCACCACAAATGACGGCACCATCGCCACCGCCGGGGCCATCCAATAAAACACTTTCCGCACATGCGCCGGAGTGAAGTCCTCTTTCACGAACGACTTCAGCCCGTCGGCCAGCGGTTGGCCAAGACCAAGCAGCTTGATATTCGTGAACGGGATGCCGACTCGGTTCGGCCCGACGCGATCCTGTATCCACGCCGAGATGCGTCGCTCGGCGACGACCGAGTAGGCGACCATCGGCATCACCACGGCGAACACCGCGACCACCTTGAGCAGCGTCAGCACCCAAGGCTCAGCGAACAGTTCTGTGATCGTGGCGAGCATTACAATTTCACGTCCGCGCCGTTGTCGCCCAAGCCGGCCCACGTCAGGCCAGCGGCCTTGAACGCCTTCACCTCGCCGGCCATTTGGTTGAACAACCCCTCGATGCTGTTGAAGCCGTCGAGGCCGGTGACGTTGTGCACGAGCTCGTGCAGCACTTCCCACTCCGGCATCGCGTCTCCGGGCGGCTCGAGGGCTTTTGTGAATTTCTGCACGCGCCCTTTCACGTTGGTGAACGTACCGCGCTTCTCGGCATGCGCGCAGCCCGGCAACAGATAGTCGGCCTTTTTTGTCGTGGCGTTGGGCAGAATGTCGCTGACGATCAGCAGCTTCAACTTGCCAAGCAGCGTGGCGTCGATGCCGTGCTGCATGACGTCCTCACCGAAAACGATCAGCGTCGTGATTTTGCCGGACACAATCCCCTTGGCGATGGCAGCAAGCCTCGAGCCGACGCGCTTGGTCGTGATCCCGGTCAACTGCGCGCCGGTGGTGTTCGGGTTGCGATCCCCGGCGACGAGTAAATGATCGGCCTCACCCTTGCGCCGTACGGAGTCGGTCAACGCCTTGTAGCGCTTGGCCAATTTGTTCAGCAGAAAAAGCTCCTCGTTGGTTTGGCGCGACGACGCGACGATCGCGACTGAGCCTTCGGCGGCCTTGGCCAAGTGCTCGGAAATCTCCTGCAACGCGCTTGGCCAAGTAATGTCGCCATTTGGCCCTCGCAGCTTGGCCAAGCGATCGTCGCGACCGATCCACTTGTAATCGAGCCGGCCCGTGTCGCACATCCAGCAACTGTTGACCGCGTCGTTTTGGCGCGGCTCGTATCGGTACATCTTGTTTTCGCGCGAGCCGATGACCGTGTTGCAACCGGTGCCGCAGCCGGTGCATAGGCTTTTGGTTTCCTTAAGAAACCAGACGCGCATCTGGAAGCGAAAATCGTCCGACGTCAACGCGCCAACCGGGCAGATGTCCACAGTGTTGAGCGTGTAATTGTTGTCGAACGGCTGGCCGGGATAAGTCGAGATCGCGTTGTAGCTGCCACGGTGCACGATGCCCAAAGCGTCGTCGCCGGCGATATCGGCGGTGAAGCGGATGCAACGGGTACACATCACGCAGCGTTCGGCGTCGAGCGTGATGCGCGGGCCAAGGTCGACCGACTTGGGCTTGTGCATCTTGACCTCGGCGAACCGGCTCTCAGGCTGGCCGTGCTCGACCGAGTATTCTTGCAGCTTGCACTCGCCGGCCTGGTCGCAGATCGGGCAATCGAGCGGGTGGTTGATCAGCAGCGACTCGAGCACCGCCTCGCGCATCTCGCGGGTTTCCGGACTGCTCGCGTAAATCTCCATTCCGGGAATAATGCCGGTCGCGCAACCGATGACACCGCGCGGCACCGACGGCTCGTACGGAAGCTGCATCGGGAAAATTTTTGGTGAGCCGTCCTCGTTCATCGGTGGCTTGCCATCAGGGCCGGGGCGTCCCGGCATGCCCACGTGCACGAGGCACATCCGGCAGTTGCCGGCTACCGGCAGCTTGGGGTGATAACAGTAATGCGGAATCTCCACGCCGGCGTGCTTGCAGGCCTGCAGGACGGTGGTCGGCTCCGGGTTGCCCTGCCAGTTTGGCATGGTGCGCGGCACCTCCACAGCGCGCCCGTCCACCTTCACCGTGACGGTTTCGACTGCCGGTTCTGTCTGCGTGGCTGCCATCGCTATTTCGTTGCGCCCTCCCCCTTGCTCTTGGCCAATCGAGCCTCGTCCTCGGCGCCGCGTTCCTCAAAATCGTCGCGGAACTTATCCACGAAACTCAGCACCGGCCAGGCGCACGCCTCGCCGAACGCGCAAATTGTCCGGCCCTGTATATTTTGCGCGATATGCCGCAAATAATCGGCATCGCCCTTGCGAGCCTCGCCACTGCGCATACGCTTGAGCGCCTTGGCCATCCACAGCGAACCCTCACGGCACGGGGTGCACTGGCCGCAGCTCTCATGCGCGTAAAAGTCAGAAAGGTTGCCGAGCGCCTCGACCATGTCCACTGAGTCATCCAGCACAATGATGGCGCTCGAGCCGGACATTGAGCCGCACTTCATCAGCGTGTCGAAGTCGTACGGGATGTCGAGCAGGTCGAGTTTCTGCTCGATAACCGCGCCCCACCTATCCTTGCTTTTGATGTTAAACTTTTCGCCGGCGCGGAATACTTTCGACGACGATCCGCCGGGGATGATCGCGCGCAGTTTGCGGCCATCGCGCAGCCCTTGGCCAAAGTTTTTGTGAAAAATCAACTCGCCGAGAGTAGCTTTGCCGACCTCGATCTCGTAGTAGCCGGGCCGCCTTACTTGGCCGCTCAAGCTGACGATGCGCGTGCCGGTGTTGGCCACCGTGCCCAGCGAGGCGTACGCGTCACCGCCCATCTCCAACACGTGCCGGACGTTACAAAGCGTCTCGACGTTGTTGACGATGGTTGGACACATGTACAGGCCAAGCACAGCCGGGAAGTACGGCGGCTTGATACGCGGGTACGGCCGCTTGCCCTCGAGCGACTCGATTAGACCGGTTTCCTCGCCGCAAATGTACGCGCCCGCGCCACGGTGCACGTGGATCTCAAGATCGTAGCCGGTGCCGCAAATGCCCCTACCAAGGAAGCCATTGGCCCGGGCCTCGTCGATGGCTCGATTCAGGATTCTTGCGCCCTCCGGAAATTCGCCGCGAATATAAATGTAGGCCAGCTTCACGTCGTTGGCGTAGCACGACAGGATCATGCCCTCGATCAACTGGTGCGGATCTTTGTGAATGATCTGTCGATCCTTGAACGTGCCTGGCTCAGATTCGTCGGCGTTGCAGATGAGATAAACCGGCTTGCCAGACTTGCGGTTGACGAAATTCCACTTCATGCCGCACGAGAAACCGGCGCCCCCCCGGCCGCGCAGGCCTGAGGCCAGCACCTCCTTGCGGATGGCTTCCTGCGGTGTCACCACAGGGCCCTTGGCCTTCTTCGGCTTGACCCGGAACGCCTTTTTTAACGTCTTGTAGCCGCCGTGTTTCAGGTAACACTGGATGTCCCTCGTGTAACCCGCCTCATCGACGTGCTTCAAAACCAGTTTGTATTCTTTCGGCATTCAGCGATTCGAGCCTTGACTCATCGGGCCCATTTTCAATATGTATTCCCGCGCGACGATGCCGAATGGTGTAACGGTAGCACAACGGTCTCTGACACCGTTTGTCTAGGTTCGAATCCTAGTTCGGCAACCATCTTCATTCGTCGTATTTCTCCAGGATCTCATCCGCGCCGTCGTTCGTGACGTTCTCGTAAAAGTCATCGTTGCACATCATCACCGGCCCGGTGCCGCAACTGGCCAGGCACTCGGCGTACTCGACACCGTATTTGCCGTCTTTCGTCCGCTGCAAGCCGGGCGCACCCGCGTCCAGGCCAAGACTCTCGCAAATATGCCCATGCAGCCTACTGCTCCCGGCCAGGGCACAACTCAACGTGCGGCAAACCCGCACCACGGTTTTCCCTGGGTCATATTCCCGCAGCATCGGGTAAAAGGTCACCAACTCGTGAATGTTAATCGGCTGCAACTCCAGCTTGTCCGCGGCCCATTTTTCCGCCATGGGGGATATGTGCCCGAACTCATCCTGCAACGCGTGGAGCACCATCAGCGATGCGCTGCGCTTCTCTGGATAGTTCTTAACCAGCCGGTTAATTTCCCGCTCTAGTTTTTTGGGGACTTCAAAACTCATCGATCGCACTCCCCCATTACAAAATCGAGCGACCCCAAAATCGCCACCACGTCGCTGATCATGTGCCCCGGCAGGGTGTGCGACAGGATGCTCAGGTTCGCGAACGAAGGCGCGCGGATCTTCAGCCGGTAAGGCACGCCGCCGCCCTTGCTGAAGATGTAAAAGCCGAGTTCGCCCTTCGGGTTTTCGGCACCAAAATAAACCTCGCCGGCCGGCGCGTCCTGCCCCTGCGTCACCAACATGAACTGGTGGATCAGCTCCTCCATGCTCGTGAGTACCTTCTGTTTGTCCGGCAGAATGATCTTACCGTCATCGACATTGACCGGGCCGCCGGGCAGCTTGGCCAAGCACTGGTCAAGCAGGCGTACGCTTTGGCGCATCTCCTCCATTCGCACAAGGTAACGGTCGTAACAGTCGCCGACCTCGCCGTACGGCACGTCGAAGTCGAGTTGATCGTACACGAGATACGGATGCGCCTTGCGCAAATCATACTCCATATTGCTGCCGCGCAGGTTCGGGCCGGTCAGGCCAAAATCGATCGCGTCCTCCCGGCTGATCACGCCAACGTCACGAGTTCGATCTACGAATATCTTGTTACGCGTCAGTAACTTGTCGGCCTCGCCAATGGCCACGCTAATCTCTTGGGTGAACTTGGCCAACTCGTCCGTCCAGCCCTTCGGCAGATCACGGGACAACCCGCCGATGCGCGTGTACGTCGTCGTAAACCGCGCGCCGGTGAGCGCCTCGATTAGGTTGTAGATTTTCTCACGCTCGGTGAAGGTGTGCAGAAACACCGTCAACGCGCCGACATCCATCGCGAACGCCCCAAGGCCAAGCAGGTGCGCCGAGATGCGGGCCAGTTCGCAGCAGATCACGCGGATATATTGGCAGCGCTCCGGCAACTTGTCGTGAATGCCGAGCAGCTTCTCCACCGCCAGCGAGTAAGCGACGTTGTTGGCCAAGGGCGCGAGGTAGTCCAGTCGATCCGTGTACGGGATAAATTGGTTGTACGTCATGTTCTCGGCGATCTTCTCGTCACCACGATGCAGGTAACCGATTTCCGGGTCGGCCTTCGTGATAATCTCGCCGTCGAGTTCGAGTATCAACCGCAACACGCCATGCGTCGCCGGGTGCGACGGCCCCATATTCAGGATCATCTTCTCACCCTGCACATCCCGCAAATCGTCCACCGCCTGCGCCGAGCGTGCCGCCGAATCCTTCACCTCTATTTGCTGAGTCGCTGTCATCGATCAGCCTTCGGGGTTACGCTCCCGTGGTTCGCGCGCAGTCGAGTCCTCGCCGCCGGCCTCGGTGACGAATGGCCCGCCTTCGAGCGGTGCCGGGTCGGAGAACGCCACGTCCGGCATCTCGCTTGGCTTGCCAGCCAAGGGGAAATCCTTTCGTAACGGAAAATAAGGGTAGCCCTCCCACATCAGAATGCGTCGCAAGTCGGGATGCCCGGCGAACCGGATGCCCATCATGTCGTACGCCTCGCGCTCGTGCCAGTTGGCCGTGCGCCAGACAGATGTTACCGTCGGCATCTCGGACGCCTCCTCACTCACACTGGTCTTCAGGCGCAAATGGCAAAAATGTTTGTATCCGTAAAGGTGATACACCGCCGTCCATCGCGGCGTCTCCTCGTGGTTGTCGATGGTGGTGAGGTCGACGAGAAAATCGAAGCCCAGTTCCGCCTTGGCGAACTGGCAGACCTCGGCAATTCGAGAGGCGTCCAACAATTCCAGCGTCAACTCACCGCGAAATTCCACCGGGCCGAAGACGATCCCCTTGAACTGTTGCTTGAGCGTTTTGGCCAGTTGTTTCGTGGTCATTCGGGTCTCAGGTGACAACCGCCTCTCTCGCGCGGGCTGGCTTGGCATCCTTGATGTGAGGCTCGTTTGAGATTTTGGACTGAAGCCGCATGAATCCCTCAAGCAACGCCTCCGGCCGAGGCGGACAACCGCTGATATAAACATCGACTGGCAAAATCCGATCCACCCCCTGCAAAACAGCGTAGCTGCGGTACATGCCGCCGGTCGAGGCGCACGCGCCCATCGCGATCACCCACTTCGGCTCCGGCATCTGGTCGTAAATCCGCTTCACCGCCAGCGCCATTTTGTAAGTGACTGTCCCGGCGACAATCATCAGGTCGGATTGCCGGGGCGAAAACCGCATCACCTCAGCGCCGAACCGGGATATGTCGAAGCGGCTCGCCCCCGCTGCCATCAACTCAATCGCGCAACAGGCCAAGCCCATCGGCATCGGCCAAAGCGAGTTTTTTCGGAACCAACTGACAGCGGCGTCCAGGCGGGTATGAATCACGTCCCCTTCTACCTTGGAATTATAGCCTATTTCAGTACCGCTCATAATGGCTCTATAACGCCTTGGGCAAACCTACAACCGCCAGTTGTGACCGTCAAAACGAATTTGTGAAAAATTTCACAAAGTCGCCTTCCATCACGTCGATGCGGAGTGTATCAAACCTCGATTGCACTTGGCCAAGCGGTCAGCGATTCAGGCGGATCCGAAAAAAACGGGCTTTTTCGCCGGGTTGAGGCGTTGGGTTGAATTCGACCCTATCCCCATTGCCATTAATGACTTGGGCCTCATCCCAGTCAATCAAATTTGCTGAAGCCTCGATAGTGTAGGTTTTTTGAAGCTTTGAGTCAAAAAATATGGTAAAACGGCTTTCTGTAACGTTAATGTATATCAAATCGTTCGCATTATTGCTTGAATCTACTTTTAACGTTACCCATGCTCCAGGTAACATGTGTGCTTTGCCAAAAAGCGCGAAACTCAAGTCTGAGCTTGTGCGACTGGCTTGGTGGACTTCCGCCGTAACTACGTTTTTCCCGTTGGCCAATCGGCTGCCGAGCACCTCAAAGGTGGCGTAGGCAGTTTCATCAACGATGATGCTGGTGGCGTAGGTAGTGTGCCGGGCTGTCTTCGAAAGGTTGCTGTCCCGATAGATTTGTTTTCCGTTTAAATAAACCGCCGCCGCGTCGTCGCGGAGCAGCTTGAAGGTCATTTTCTCGATCAACTCGACGGCGTCCACCTCGAAGGTCTGACGGAAATAGGCTGTCGCGCGTTTGCTCTCGGGATTAGTGCCGTAACTGACAATGGTGGCTTCAAAGCCGTTTCCGTAACCAAACAACCCCGGCCCCGATGACCAGGCGCTGTCATCGAAACTCGGCTTGATCCAGTTGCGACTGGGTGCGGTGGCTTTATCGTAATATCGCCACTCGCTGCCGACTAACACGAGCATTTGCTCCCGCGCCACCTCGGCATTGGCCAAGCGATAGAGAAAACGATCGGTGCCGGTGAACGCCTCATTCGGGGTGTAGTCGAATGTGCCATCAGTCCGGAAAGTGAGCTCGCCGTGCTGCGGCTTGGCCAAGAGTTGCGCCTTGGTCGCAAGCGACACACCGGCGTCGTTGGCAAGCACCCCTTCCTCCCGCTTGGCTAAGCTCAGTGCACCGCCGGCAGCGACGCCGAACTCATCCGCCCGTGCCACCAAGACACCCCGGGCCAGGGTCGATGTTTTTTGCGTGTTCACCGACCAACTAGTGCCGAGTTTATTTTTTGCGTGCAGTCGATAGTACAGGACAGAACCAGCAGCCAAGCTGTCGACGGGGTGGCGCAGTTGGCCATCGCCGTCGGGTGTGACCTGTGTGGAGTAATCCCACTTGGTGACATCCGGGCCGCCGTCTGTTTTGCCCCAGACAAAAAACACCTTCGTGCCCGGCTGACCCTCGGCCAAGCGGCCCACGAGTGTGAGCGTTCCCGGCGTCCGCTCAACCGGCGGCTCGCAAACGATTTCCGGCAGGCGCGATTTGCCACGATCGGTGGAGATCACCTCGGCGATGATCAGCATGTCGGAGCTGGTCAGGCCGCCGTTGAGCCCATGAATAGCGAGGACATTTTTACCGGCGCGCAACTGATCCCTGTGCGCGGTGATGTCGAACGACTCGAACTGCAACGCCAGCGAGTCGTCGTGCGTTGTTGTTGCGCCGGAGTTCCATCGTGTCGCCGCTGGCGCGTTTGCGGAGGCCACACGCTTGCCGTTGAGATATGCGACAAAACCGTCGTCGTATTTCATGCGCAACTTGAGGCCGGCGACCGCTCCTGAATCATCGACGTCGAAAGCATACCGAAGGTAAAGCGACTCGGTCTTGTTGTACATTTGCGAGCTAAAATTCAGCGAGGAACTGATGAGCGACTGATAGCCGCTGCTGCGCTCGTAACCGGCTCCATTGAGGCCGCGTTTCCATGTTGCGTCGTTGAAATCTATCGCGGCCCACGAGTCGTCGTGACGGTCGCTGGTCGGCACCCAGCCACGCGCATAATCGCCCGAGCCCAGCAACGCTTTGCTTGATCCGGCCACGATGACGTGAACGCTCCCCTTGGCACGTTGGCCAAGCGCGTCTTGGATTGTGTACTCGATCACGCCCGTGCCGCTGGCGGAGCTTTTGGCCTTGAATGTCAGTAGGCCGTTCGGCTCGTTTCGGCGCCGGCCGGCGCGCATCACCGGCGAGCGGTGAACGGACAAACTACCGAGGTTGCTGGCTCTCGAGCGAGCGCTGAACAGCCGGAAGCCGCCGGGGAAATAATCCTGCCCGTCTCGCCCCTCGCCTGTGGTGCCGACGGCAATGACCGGCTCGGTCTTGAACGCGCCGCGCAACCCCGCCGCGTGGTCGTTGGTGAGCGGGTTGAAACTCACCGACTCACCGGCGGAGAGGTATAATACATCCGGCTCCGCGACCGGCGGCTCGTTGATGTAATTCAGCTTGAGTGTCTGTCGTTTCCCACCGGCGCGATACTGAATTTTTTCGCTGCCCGTGGCGTCAGCGCTCACGCGCAAAATATACACCAACGAACTGCTGATCGTCTCGTGCAGGAGCGACTGCTTGGGCGAGCGCACCTGGCTGATACTGCCGTCACCGGGAAGCTTGAGCGTGCGCGCTTGGCCGGCCGCGACGTCCATCTCGAATGCATTGCCCTCGGGGTCGCCAACGACCACAGCGACGTCACCCTTGTGCAGCCAACCGCGTCCGGTGTCGCCGCGCACCGAGTAACTGAACCAGGCAGTTCCCTCGAAGCCGGTCGATGGAGTGAACACCGCCCTGCCAGCCTCAATGGCGACCGAGCCAGCATAGCGCGGCGTAACCAGGCCGACCTCGGCCAGTGACAGGCTGTTTTGCTGTCCGCGATAAACCTGCTTCAGGTCATTGGCCAACACGTCGTAATGGATTCGCTCCCCCGGCGCTGCCCACGCAACGTCGTCCACGGCGAACGGCATCTCGGCCGGATTTCGCATTGAGGCTGGCCCGGAGAGGCGGCCGCTTGAGCGACCGTAAATTTGTGATGCCGCAGTGAACTCCTGCCCCTCAATGTCCTTAAAGAACGACCGTAACTTGGTGGAATACTGCGGGTTCATGATGCCGCCCATCGAGTGTCCCGATCCGAAAATATGCCCCATCTCATGGGAGGTGAGCGCCCAGCCGAAACCGGCCTGCATCACACTCACGCCATTTCTCGTGTGCAGTGCATTTTGATACGCAATACCCAGGATGCCGCCGCTCATCCCGTCTCCAAAACGAATCGCCGCCGTCTGCCCGTAGCTGGCCTCGGGGCGCCAACGCTGCGACCAGTCCGCGAACATATCCAGCGTGCCTCCGTCCCTATCGAACGGGATGTCGTCGTAGTCGTCCGAGTCCGGAGTAAGGATCAGTTCCTGCACCAGCAACCGCACGCCCAGTTGGTTCTCGTAAATCGCCGCGACGTTGGCCATCAGCGCGAGGTACTGGCTGGTGACCTCAGTAAGATGATTTTTTGCGTTCAAGCCGGTCGCCGATTTGTCTAGCGCTACGATAACCGTAGCCACCTTTAGCGACGCCTCGTAGCGAGGCGGGCTGGCGGGACTGCCGAGCACCAGCGTTGGCGCACCGTTCACCGGGTTGACCCCAGAGCTCGCCAGCGCCGGGAACTCCTCCGCCGGCTCGAGCTTGGCCGACTTGGCCCGGCTCCAGTCCGGTTTATCCAGATCCCCAACAAGCGACATCGTCCGGTACGAGCCGGTTCGCGGATCGCGCACACACGCCAATTCCGGCAATGAACTCGGGAGTGCTTCGAACGCTCCACCATCGGTACTGCGCAACTGCACTTGACCACCGTTGGCCAAGCGTATCACACCGGCAACTGAGCGGTTGCCCAAGGCCAGCTTCGCCGTGTGCACCTGGCCGTCGGCGCTGATGGCACGGCCCTCGAAGACTCGCAGTTCGGCGTCAAGCCGGTCCGCTTGGCCAATTGTCGTGCGGTAACCGTCGGCGAGCAGCGGGAAGTCGCGGAATGAAAAGTCGATCGGCTCGTGCCCAGGCAACTGTAGCCGAAGCGGTTGGCCGCTATCGATCATCTTGGCCAATGGCGATTCATCCTCGTCCTCGTGCTCGCCCCCCGTCATCGAAAAAACGGGGGGAGGAACTTGAGTGCGACTGGCCGCCTCCGCATGCCCTGGCAGTGTCACGACATTAGCTAAATCCCATTCTCCGTGGTTCACAAAACCACCCATCGCCAATCCGCCAGCAAGCAGGGCGACCCCATTTTTTGTTGTCTGCTTCATTCCCGTCTACGCTTGGCTTTGTATTGCTTTTGTTTGCCTTTGCGTTTGGGAAATTTGTCCGGCTTGGCCGCTCTACTGGACTTGCGCGAGGGGCTGGGGCGTTTCCTTTTCCCCTTGGCCGCCTTGGTTTTGATGACGCGAAAGTCGGCCTGCTTTTTTTGAATGTCCACCGCCTCGATCTGCACTTTCAGTTGGTCGCCCGGCGCGATCTCGTTGCCGCGTTGCCTCCCAACGAGCCGGCCGCGCTCCGGCACAAACCGATAATGGTCGTCGCTCATGCTGAAGCGCTTGACTAGACCCTTGAGCCCCAGTTCGGTGATGTCCACCATCGCGCCAATGTTGCGCACATCGGTGACCATGGCCGTGTAAGTCTCCGGTTTTTGCCTGTCGAGCTGCCGCTCAAGATGCGTCAGCAGCTTGATGTGTTTGCTGTCCATCTCGGCGTCAGCGGAGTTGCGCTCGGTGAGCGAAATGTGGTCGGCCGCCGTGGCGAGCGCAGTGTCATCGAGCTTGGCGTGCTGGTACACGATTCGGTGCACGATCAGGTCGGCGTACCGGCGGATCGGCGAGGTGAAGTGCGCGTAGTCGTCCTTGGCCAGGCCGTAGTGGCCGATCGGCTCCGTCGAGTAGCAAGCGCGTTTCATGCAGCGCAGGTAGCCGATCCGGAAGACGTCCGCAAGCAGGTGGCCTTTGAGGCCCGCGAGGAATTTGCCAGCCTGTTTCTGGTCAGCCAGGTTGCCGGCGCGCAGCCCCATCAACGCCGCCCGCGCCCGGAGGTCGTCGAGCTTCTCGGTGTCCGGCTTGTCGTGGACTCGGTGGATCGCCTTGACGCGTCGGCGCTTGATTTCCTTCGCGACAGCCTCGTTGGCCAGCAGCATGAATTCCTCTATCAACTGGTGTGACACGTCGTTCTCCACCCGTCGCACCTCGCTCAGTCGGCCCTTGGCATCGAGCAGCACCTTGTGCTCCGGCACGTCGAGATCCAGCGCGCCCGCACGGAAGCGCGCCTGTCGCAGTTTTTGCGCGAGGCGATGGGCGTCGTGCAGCATGCGCTCGATGTCGCCGGCCGGTTCGCGACTGAGGATAGCCATCGCCTCCTCATACGAAAAACGGTGTTTCGAGCAGATAACCGTCGAGTGAAACTTCGCCTGCTCGACCTGCCCGTTCCCGCTCAGTACAAACTCCACGCTGCGAGCCAGCCGATCCACCCCCGGCTTGAGCGAGCACAGCTCGTTGCTCAGTTCCTCGGGCAGCATCGGGATGACGCGGTCAATGAGATACGTCGAGTTCCCGCGCTCCCTCGCCTCCTTATCGAGCGCGCTCTTGGGGGTGACGTAGTGCGACACGTCGGCGATGTGCACCCACAACCGCCAGCGCCGTCCCTCGATGCGCTCCAGCGAAATGGCGTCGTCGAAGTCACGCGCATCGACCGGGTCAATCGTCACAACATTGTGCTCGCGGCAATCCCGGCGGCCTTTACGGTCGGCCTCCGTCACTTTCGCGCCCAAGCGCCGCGCCTCAGCCTTGACCTTGCCCGGGAAACGCGTCGGCAACTCGTACTGCCGGATAACCGACTCAACATCGACGCCCGGCGCGCTTGGGCTGCCGATCACCTCGAGCAGTTTGCCCTCCGGCGCGTTGTGGCGCGACGGCCACTCGGTGATCTCGACCACCACCCTGTCGCCGCGACGGGCCTTGGCCTTGGTCGCTTGGTCAAGCTTGGACAGATAAATATCGTGTGTGATGCGTGGGTCGCTTGGCACGACATACCAAAGCTGCCGCGACTTCTCCAGCGTGCCGACCACCTGCGTGCGGGCGCGCTCGAGCACCTCGACCACCCGGCCGCTTGGCCCCGACGGCGCGCGCCGGCCACGGTCCTGTCGGCGCTCGGTCGATGCCGGGCGATCCAGCAATACCAGCACTCTGTCGTTGTGCATCGCGGTGCGCGCGGCGTTGGGAGGGATCTCGATCGAGGGCTGCGTCGCGTCGGTAGTGACGACCCGTCCGCCGCCCCGGCGGTTCATCAGAATTCGCCCAGCGACCAAGTCCTCGTCGCCCGGCAGCGCGAAACACTTGTCGGGCAGCCGTACGACCCGGCCCAAGCGCACGAGGTTGCGTAATTCAGCCCGCACATCCTTGGCTTCCGCTTGGCCGAGCTCGAGTTTTGTGGTGATGTCATCCGCCTCGGACGGGACATAATGTTTGCGCCCCAACAGGCGCAGAAGTCGATTTTCAAGATTCATCAGGTGATGGGCGGCCCCAGAGCCGCCCAAACCTCCGACGCGCTTCCAGCAATTTCATTGCCACCGGCACGCTTGTATCCCGCAGCTCAAGCCCCCACAACGTTAACATTCCAAAAACTCAGGATAACTTGAGGGCAGATTTACCAGTACAAATACATAACGAGAAAGAGACCACCGGATAAGTAACCGCCTTTTTACCGAAACCATGACGCCAAGACCCCTTGAAACGGGATGACCATTGAACACCTAACAACCTTGGCGCCCCTCTCAACCAGAAAATAGGGACGCTTTTTTGCGTGACCCTCACGCAATACGGGTGAAAATAACGCTATGAGACATCGTTTCGGAGCTTGAAGTTACCCATATTATCCCTCAAAAAGAATGGCATTTTGTGTGCTATTTTTTTTTCAGTTTGGCGTTGACAACGGTTCAATTGGATACGAAGCTGCGCCTCCGTTTTACCCACAAGGTGAAGTGTTAACTGTTAACTAAACATATAAAACCGAGAACCGCATCATGAAGCGTTATCAAAAAAACAAAGTCGGGGCCTTCACGCTCATTGAGCTGTTGGTCGTTATCGCAATCATCGCTATTCTGGCCGGCATGCTCCTGCCCGCATTGGCGAAGGCAAAGGCAAAGGCGCAGCGCATCGCCTGTGTAAACAACCTCAAGCAGGTTGGCATCGCCACTCGCATCTACGCGACGGATAACCAGGATCGGTTCCCGTGGCAGGTGTCAGAGGTGGAAGGTGGTTCCGCCGAATACTTGGCCAAAGGTAAGGCATTGGAAGGTTGCAGGCACTGGCAGGCACTCTCCAACGAGCTGAGCAACCCTAAAGTGATTAGGTGCCCGCGTGATGGCAACCGCACGCAAGCTAACGGCTTTATGAATGGCAAGCCCCGTGGTGCTGCCGGCAAAAACGTTGTTCCGTTTTGTCAAGGAACAGCAAAAAAGCATAGTAAAGGTACGTTAAGCTACAGCTACTTCCTCGGCAAGGGTGCCGACGAATCCAAGCCGAACAACATCCTGGCCGGCGACCGCAACATCATGTTCGGCAAGTACAACAACGACACCGACAAAAAGGCGCAGCACATCATATTCAAGAAAAAGTTCACCGCCAAGAAGTTGCCGGAGTGGACCGAGAGCCTGCATGAGAATCAGGGCGATCTCCTTTTGTCCGACTCGTCATGTCAGCAAGCCAGCAAATCGAAACTCGCTCAATACATGATCGACTCGAGCGACAATGACAACGAGTTGATGTTCCCGAGCGGATTGTAATTCATCCAATCATTCTCTTACAAAGACCCTCCCGAACGGGAGGGTCTTTTTTTTGTCTTCTGAGTGCGGCGACTCCGCTTTGGAGGAAAACGAGACACCGATGAACGCAGATAACAGGGAATTAAATGAAAGAACAATCCGCGAAGTTTGTGTCTAATTTACTAATCGGCCGCTTGGCCAAGCGGAAAACTAACTCGAATCCTCCCACTTTTACATTTGACTTAACGGACGGGCGAATCTAGATTGCGCCCTTGCCAAGTCATCGGGTTTATATAATATTGGCCTACGCTGCTAAAGAATTTACAGTCATGAAAAAAACACCTGTTCGTAACACACTGGGAACCAAGCTCATACTTGGCTTCACGCTGATCGAGTTGCTGGTGGTGATCGCCATTATCGCCATCCTCGCCGGCCTGCTTCTGCCGGCCTTGTCCCGGGCCAAGGACAAGGCCCACAACTCCATCGACTGGAATAACAACAAGCAGATCATGCTGGCGCTGAACATGTTCACCGGCGACAACGAGGAGTATCTGCCGCACCCAACCTGGGGCGGCAACGGGAGCGGCCCCACCGGCTGGGCTTATGCCGGTAGCGGACCGGAAAACTCCACGAAATTCCCCGCCGGCGGCAAATGTAATGTGGCCTCTCACAACTGGAAGGGCTCAACAGCAATGACAGCGTATCAAGGAAACCCTGGCATTGCAGGTTTGACCAAACAGCTGGCTGGTCAGTACGAATCCTTCAAGCATGGCCAACTGGGTAATTACCTGGGCAACAATCCGCAGGTACTTATGTGTCCCAAGGACAAAGCCACCTCCACTGGAACCAACAGTAAGCTTTTTCTCCAACGTCCAATCAAGATCACGAGCTACACTTGGAACGGGAATATCATTTTCTTTCACAACAAACCCAGTCCTGCCACTGGCAGTTATGACGCCTCAAAAGTGCGCAAGATTTCAGCCACGGATCCCGGCGACATCGTCCAGTGGGAGACCGATGACACAACTCCTTTTTGGTTCAACGATGCCGGCAACCAGCCGGCTGAGGGCATCTCCCAGCGCCACAAGACCGGTGGCACAAATAAAAATAACCGTCAGGATGTCGGCGGTGCAGCCACTGTGGGCATCGTCTCCGGTGCCTCCGTCAACCTGACCTATAAGAAATTTTATGCGATGGCCCAAACAGGGGGGCGCCCAGCCGTCCCGAACGACATCTGGTGGGGCAGCTCAAGCCGTTGAGGCCAGCAAACCATTTCACAAAAGGCGGCCCGTAAACACAGGCCGTCTTTTTTCTTTCCCTAGCGTGACGCAGCGCTTTACCTCGGGCGGGCAACATGCACGGCGATGATCCAAAAATTCACCCCTCCACTCTCCGATGGATGGTTGCCCTATCGGTTGTCGCCGTCGTCCTGTTTGCCATCAACCTCACCGCCCCGCCTGAACCGCCCGGCCAGGCGCCCGGCCAGACGCTTGGCCAGACGCAACCGCCCTTTGCCGCCACCCTGCCCTTCCGACGCGACGACAGCGAATACTCCGGTTCGGACTCGTGCCGCGACTGCCACGCCAACGAGCACAAAAGCTGGCACGCCTCGTACCACCGCACCATGACACAGCTCATGTCGCCCGAGACCGTCCGGGCGGCGTTCGACGGCCAGGCGCACGAGTTCCAGAGCGAACGCTTCACAATGCACCGGCGCGGCGACGAATACTGGACGACCATCGAGAGTATCGACGAGGCCAACGCCTCGCCCGACGGCCACGACCCGGAGGCGCTGCACATGCGCATGGGCATGGTCACCGGGTCACACCACATGCAGGTTTTTTGGCTGCCCGGCATGAAGGGCAATCTGCAGATCGGCTTCCCCTTCGCGTGGCTCATCGAAGACCAGCGCTGGGCGCCGCGCAACAGCCTGTTCATCCGCGACCCGCACACGGTCCTAAGCAAGGAGAACTGGAACATGAACTGCATCCGCTGCCATACCACCGGCCCACAGCCACGCCCCAATCAGACGGCGCAACGATTCGAGTCACGCATCGCCGATCTTGGTATCTCGTGCGAGGCCTGCCACGGCCCGGGCAAGCGACACGTCAATCGGCAACAACGCTTGGCCAAGCTCCCCGAGCCCGAACGCCAAGCGGCACTCGACGCCAAACCGGCGGCCATCGTGCAGCCGGCGGATCTTGATCACGTTCGCAGCTCGCAGGTTTGCGGCTCGTGCCACGGCATGAAGTGGTTCGACAAAAGCGAGGAATGGACCGCACACGGTTTCCGCTACCGCCCCGGCGACGACCTCGATAAAACCACGCCGATCATTCGCCCCACCCAACTCGAGAAGCAACCTTGGCTAAAGCCAGTGCTCAAGAAGAACCCAGGCATCTTCAACGACTTTTTTTGGCCGGACGGCCACATCCGCGTGACCGGCCGCGAATACAACGGCCTGCTCGAGTCGCCGTGTTATCAGCGCGGCGAGATGTCGTGCGTCAGTTGCCACTCGATGCACAAGAGCGATCCCGACGATCAACTCGCGCGCGGCATGCGCGGCAACCAAGCCTGCCTCCAGTGCCACGACGAAATGTCCGGCGATCTCACCCGGCACACACGCCACGTCGCCGACTCGCCCGGCAGCAATTGCACCAACTGCCACATGCCGCACACGTCGTACGGTCTGCTCAAGGCCATTCGCGGCCACACCATCGAGACGCCCAACGTCACCACCACCCTCGCGACTGGACGGCCAAACGCCTGCAATTTGTGCCACCTCGATAAGACTCTCGACTGGACCGCCGAACAGTTGGCCAAGCGCACCGGCCAGGCCAAGCAGATCGTGCCGGCTGAACACCGCACGACCGCCGCCTCGGCGCTTTGGCTGCTCAAGGGCGACGCCGGGCAGCGCGCGCTCGCCGCGTGGCACATGGGCTGGCAACCGGCGCTTGCGGCCAGCGGCAGCGGTTGGCAGCAGCCGCTGCTCGCCGAGTTGCTCAACGACCCCTACTCCGCCGTCCGTTACATGGCGCACAAGGCCTTGGCCAGGCAACCGGGCTTCGGTGAATTCGAATACGACTTTGTTGCCGATGAACCAGCGCGCCTGACCAAGCGCGAAGCCGCCTTGGCCAAGTGGGCGGAGTCACCCGGCGACACGCCGACGAATCCCGCCGACGTACTGCTGAGCGCCGACGGTCAACGGCTTACAAACCGGGTGCAGCGACTCATCCAAACCCTCGACAACCGCCCGATGCGCCTGCGCGAGTGATGAGCCGTGTGCGCTCCCGCCCTCATCCTCCCTTC
>JASLKI010000062.1 GCA_030747575.1 Verrucomicrobiota bacterium
CAAGGATCAGCGGCACGCGGGTGGACTCCCCCCACAGTGAGCGTTTGGCCCAGTGCTGCTTCTCGCCGAGATGCCAGCCGTGATCCGACCACAGCACGACGAGTGTGTCTCTCGCGTGATCGCTGGCATCGAGTGCGTCGAGCATCACGCCGACGCAGTGATCGACAAACTCGGTGCAGGCGAGGTACGCGGCGACGGCGTTGCCCCAGTTACCGGAAGTCTGCATCGACTTATGATTCATCGGCGTGCCGTACATGTACCTCGTGATCTCGATTCCAGCCGGAGGCAAGTCGACGATGTCGTCTTCGCGCACCGCAGGCAGTTTTACTTCCTGCTCCGGATGCCGCTCAAAAAAACGGCGCGGCGCGTAGAGCGGCACGTGCGGCAGACGAATCCCGACCGCCAAAAAGAACGGCTTTCCGAAATCGCGCTTGAGCTCCCCGGCGGCCCAGCGGGCGTTGACAAGGTCGGTGAACTTTTCCTCCGGCAAATCGATCGGCCCGAAGTCCCGCACCTTAATCCCGGGGACGGATGACACCGGCTTGGTGCGCCACTGCTGGTTGCGGGCGGAGCCGGTGGTTTTGAAATCGTGCCAATCGGCGGGATACTTGTAGCGTCCGTGATAAATTTTGCCGCGCCCGAGCACGTGATAGCCGCCGGCCTTGAATTGCGCCGGGAGCGTCACCGCATTTTTAAGCACTGGCGACAAGTGGTGCGGCTGGTTCAACTCGTACACGCCGGAGGTTGAGGGCCGCACGCCGGTGAGGAGGCTCACGCGGGACGGATTACAGATCGGCGCCTGGCAATGGGCGTTGCTAAACAGCACACCGCGCCTGGCAAGACGATCGATGTTCGGCGTGCGCACCTGCGGGTGTCCGCCGAGGCAGCCGACCCAGTCGTTCAGGTCGTCAATCGCGATGAACAGCACATTAGGCCGCTTGGCCGCCGCTTGGCCAAGCGCCACTGACAGCCCAAGCGCAATCATACATATCAAACGGCGGAGTAACATCGAACTAGCTGTTGCTATATTCCCTTTGGTTTCGGCGGCTTGGGCATCCATGCGCCGGTGTCAGCGAGCCATTGGCCAAGCTTGCGATTCAGGCGGGCGGCGATCTCCGGTTGGCGCTTGGCCAGATTCTTCGTTTCGCCCAGGTCAGACTTCAAGTTGTACAGTTCCACCGAGCCGTCATCGTAGTTGCGGATCAACTTGTGGTTGCCCGCGCGCACAGCGCCGCCCAGCCGGTTATCCATGTGCCAGGCGTAGTTCGGAAAATGAAAAAACAACGCCTCGCGCCTGGGTTTGCCGGTTTGTTGAAACAACGACACCAGACTCTCTCCGTCGAACGGTTTGCCGGTAGTCGGCTTCAGACCCGCGACCTCGAGGAATGTCGGGTAAAAATCCATGCTCACCACCGGCTCACCGGAGAGCGTGCCGGGCTTCACCCGCCCCGGCCAGCGCACGATCATCGGGACGCGAATGCCGCCCTCGTACAGGTGCCCCTTCGACTCGCGCAACGGCCGACAGTCGGACACCCCCGCGAAGCCGCCATTGTCACTGGTGAATACCACCAGCGTCTCATTATTCAAGCCCATCGCCTCGAGCGACGCCAGTAACCGGCCGACGGCCAGATCCATCGCCTCGATCATCGCGCCGTAACGCGTGTCGTTCAGCCCGGGGCCGGTACGATCGGCATACTTTTTCAGCAACGCCTTCGGTGCCTGCATCGGCCAGTGCACGGTGTAAAACCAAAGGTGTACCATCCACGGCTTGGCCTTGTGGTCGCGAATGAAATCGATCGTCTCGTCAACCAGCCGGTCCGGTAGATACTCGCCCGGCTCGCCGTCCGGCAGCGTTGCATTGCGGTACGGCGAGAAGAAACTCGGCGGGCCACCGTACGACGTGCCGCCGATGTTGATGTCGAACCCCTGCCCCAGCGGCGAGTGCCCCGGCGCAACCTTCCCCTGCGGCCCTGCGCTCGGTGCGATGTGCCACTTGCCAAGAAACGCATTCGCGTAACCGGCCTCCTTCAGCCGCTCAGCGATCGTGATGTGTTCGGGGCCAATCGCCGGCACCATGTCCGCCGGCTGCGGCCGATTGTCCTTCGGAAAAAATTGCCCCGGTAGATGCGACGTCATGTGCACGCGCGCCGGCGCCTGACCGGTGAGCAACGCGGCCCGCGTAGGCGAGCAAACCGGCGCTGCAGCGTAGGCGCTGGTGAATCGCATGCCCTGCCTAGCCAAGCGGTCGATGTTCGGCGTTTCAACCAGCTTGTTACCTTGGCAGGCCAAGTCCATCCAGCCGAGGTCGTCCGCCATGATGAACAAAATGTTCGGCCGCTTGGCTGACGCCCCAGCCGCTTGGGCAAGCACAACCAAGCCAAGCGCAACCCCGAGCGACCCTCTCCCCATCCAAGCCAAGTTTAGCAATCGAAAAAAACGCATCACTGTGTGACAGAAGGGTAGAAGCAACCACACATTCGATCAACCACGCATTCGATCAGCTGCCGAAAAAGAATTGGGGAATAGCTCGCTTGGGGATTCCGACAAACAGGACAACAATCCCAAAAGGGCTCGCATCACTCCTCCCGCTTGGTGGTGATGGTTTTGCCCGAGCAGTCACAGCCTCCGCCGCATGAGCCCCCGGATTTGCGGAGGAAGCGGCGAGAAATCCACACGGCAGCGAGCTGCGATGATGCCAAGTACAATCCAAATTTGCCAATCTCCGTCCATGACTCTCAGTAACTTTTACCCTAATCTGGGGGCGCATTGCGCTTGCGTGCGTTGACCATGCCTGCCACATTCTCGTCATGCTTGAGGAAAACGGACCGGAAACCAAGCCCCCCCCCGAGCGGCTGAGGAGTTTGGATGTGCTGCGGGGGTTTGACATGTTTTGGATCATCGGCGGCAAGACAGTAGTCCTGTCCTTGGCGGCGGTTTTATCCGTGGATTTGAGTGAGTGGCTGGGACGCCGGCTGCATCATCCCGAGTGGCACGGGTTCGAGCCTTACGACCTGATCTTCCCGCTGTTCCTGTTTATCGCCGGGGTG
>JASLKI010000063.1 GCA_030747575.1 Verrucomicrobiota bacterium
GCGTTGGGCGAGCTGGAGTGCAACGCCACGTTGGGGAATTGTTTGCGGATCGGCGTGAGCGCGGCGATATGGTCGTGGTGCGTGTGGGTGATGAAAAGGTGTTTCAGGGTGAGGTTGTTTTCTTGAAGCAATGCCAGAACCGGATCGGCGCTCCAGCCGGTGTCGAACAATGCCGCCTCGCGGGTGGTGTCGTCCCACACGAGATAGCAGTGCACCTCCATGCCTTCGTTGGTGGTGATTTGCCGGACGGTCTTGTTCGCCTCGAGGTCGGCGGCTTGGGGACGCCAGCCGGTGGCGATGGTGGCGAGCTTGGAGGGGTTGAGGTGGAGTAGCGCGCCGATTTTCTCGAAGTCGGGCAGCTCGTCGAAGGTACCGTCTTCTTCAAACCTGCAGTAACTCTCGGCTGTGAAGCTGCCTGCCTCGGCGATTTGCCCGGGGCTGATGCCCAGCCCTTTGCGGGCTTTGCCAACGACATCTCCGGCGTGGTCTTCAAGAGTCATCGGCGATGACGCTATTGAAGGGGGGAGCGGAACACAAGCCGCTTGGACCGGGCGGCAGCTCAAAAACGCAGCACCGTGTCGGCTTCGCCGATGAGCCTGGCCAAGCCGGTCTCGTCGGTGTGGCACAGGATTCCGTCTGGCTCCTCCGGCGCACGGGTGAACAGGCCGCCCGCGGTTTCGCGCAGCAGACTGATGTAGCGGCGCAGTTCGCCGTCTTCCGCTTGGCCAAGCGCCGGGTCGTTGGCCCGGGTGAAACAGAGGGTGGGCCTGACCTTGTCCCAGACACCGGTGCCGGCGGCGATACGCAGCGCCTCCTTGGCCCGGCGATCTTCCAACGGCAGACCGTCAATGATGAACAGCGCGTTCATTGATTTGCAGTGCTTGGCGCCTGTTCAGGCATCATTCGGTTTTGTGCGAGAGGAACCACTCGTAGAGCTTGGGGTTGTCGTACGACTTGGTCCATGAGTCATGGCCGGCCTCGGGGTAGATGGTGAACTTTGGCTTGCCGCCGCGCCGCTTCAAGGCGTCCACCATGCGCTGGGATTCTTCCAGTGGCACGACGCTGTCCTTGGCACCGTGAAAAACCCACACCGGTTTTTTACTGATCCGTCGGGTGTCTGTGCGATTGCCGCCACCGCATATTGGGGCCAGTGCTGCGAAGCGTTTCGGGTTTTGCCCGCCGAGAGCCCAGGTACCGTAGCCGCCCATGCTCAGGCCGGTGCAGTAGATGCGGGATTCGTCCACGGCATGCTTGCCGATGAATTCATCAAGCAGCGCGTCGAGTCCCTCAGCATCCCACCAACTGCCCTTCGGGCATTGGGGAGAGATCACGATGAATGGGAATTTTTTGCCCTTCTTTATCAGCTTAGGTGGTCCATGCACTGTAACAAGGTCGAGATTGTCCCCCCGTTCGCCTGCGCCGTGAAGGAACAGCAGCAGTGGGAATTTCTTTTTGCCGTCGTACCCCTCAGGCAGATACTTGAGGTATTTATAGGCGAACATCTTGGTGACTTCAGCGGAGAAACTCTCCTCAGTTTGGTTTGGCTCGGCGGCGGTCGGGGTGTTGAAAAAAATAAAGCCGGCGACGAGTGCCGCTGCCAGTTTTAATCCGGTTGAATGGAACGTCTGAACGGTCATGTGAAGGCGATTCTTGCAGGTAATTGCCGTTAGTCGAGCAGGATAATACCCCCGTTCAGTCGGCGTAGTTGGGCTTCGGACTGAGGTTATTTGCGGGGGCCTCGCCCGGCATACGCCAGTAGCCCCACCATTGCCACGGCATGTTCGCCCCGAGGTATTCTGAGGCGCATCATGAAAAATCAACCGTGGGTTCGTATTTCAGGCCGCTGGGATATTTCCCGTCGAAGTTGGGGTGGTACCACGCGCTAGCGTAGATGATGTGCTCGTCGTTATCGGCAGAGAAATTATGCCGTGCGATGAGCAACTGCGGATTATTGTTCAGGCAGGCTATTGATGTGCCGGCCGCCTTGGCCTTGGCCAATGCCGGGAGAAGCAGCGCCGCTAGGATGGCGATGATCGCGATCACCACCAGTAGCTCAATCAGCGTGAATGCCTTTTTCACTTGCGCTTCAAATTAGCTTGATCTCCGCGGTAGGTCAAACACCTCGCTTGGCCAAGGTCGAGCTATTCTCCCGGAGATTTCCAGTAGCCCCAGTAAGGATGGCCGGCCAGCTTTGCCGTGTAGGCATAGCCCGGCCCTGTGTACTTTCTTTGCGGAGATTCCATCCGCGTCGTGCGTTCCTGCATCCAGTACACGTCCTTGTTTTTCGGCGTGGAGATCTTGCGGTTCGGGATGTTTCCATCCGCGTTCTCGGGCGGGTTCTTCGTGCGTTCATCTAGCCAGCGTTTCTTTTCGCAGTGGCCATCGGCGAAAGAGAACATCGTGGCATCAATGTGGTATACACCGGGGTAGTCCTGCCAGAACCGGTGCAGGTTGCGCTTATCAGGCCAGCCGGACATGTCCACCCGATAGTTGCCGGCGTTGATACTGTTGGGCCGCATGTCCAGCAGCACGAATCGCTCGGAGGGATTCCCGATACCTTCCAGCTTGTGGTAAACCTCCCACTGTTGATCCCCCCAGAACGCCCAACCGGACCAGCCGCCCATGAATATGTTCATGCTGTAGCTGCGTTCGCGCTTCACCAGATTGCCCTTGTTGTTCTTGACCGTCGAGGTGTCGGCCGGGCAGCGGAAGACGTCGTCTGAGTTCCCGACGTATTTGTAGATCACGCCCTTGGATATGTAATTCTGCTCCGCGTTGAATGTCGGGTTGTTGACCGTCCCCACTGCCCACGAAAACCTGACCGTCGGTTCCTGATAATACGCGCTGGCGTAAGGGATGCGTCCCTCGTTGTCGGTGGAGAACAAGTTCCACGCTAGCATCAACTGCCGGTTGTTGTTCATGCACGCAATGCCGTGGGCGGTCTGCTTGGCTTTGCCGAGGGCGGGCAGCAGTAGCGCCGCGAGAATGGCAATAATCGCTATAACCACCAGCAGCTCAATCAGCGTGAAGGCTCGCTTCATTTTGGCTTTAGGCAATAGTTTCATGGCCAAAACTTTGCACTCCCAATTGGGTGCTGCAAGTGAAATGACCGAAAAATTGCCCGGTCAATTGACCGCAAATTGCAGGATTCGCGCCGCAGTTCCCTTGACCCCATCCCCGGGTGGCTTAGCCAGGCGCAGCCGGATCGTGTGTTTGCCCGCGGCAAGTTCGGTGGCGAACATCACCGTGCGCGGGTAATGTAGCCCCCGGCTGAAGTGATGATACAGGTTGGTCGGCTTGTATTCCCCGGCGTCGATGCTCACCTCCAGCACCCCCGCGTCCGGCCCTGCCAGCACGTACGCCCCGACGGCCCGGCCCTCAAACTCAAACGACACCCCGCCGCCCGCGCGCCCGCTGCAGAGCAACTTCAGCCCGGCAAAGGTTTCCCGGAAACTCCCCGGGATTTCCCTCCACTCTGGCACGTGCCAAGCCCAGCCGTCGCCGCGCTTGGCCAAGCCGGGCGACAGGAAGCGGCCATTAAAAAAGCTGGCCGCGTCGAGCGGCTTGGCCGGGAGCAGCGCCGCGCCCTTGGCAGCGTTCACTGGCAGCGGCTTGGCCCAGCGGCGGTCCAGCAGTTCGCCGATCAACCCGGCCGCGACCGCGTTGCCGGCCGGCTTCGGGTGCGTGCCGCCGTACTGCGCCCATGTCAGTTTACCGGTGGCGATGCGGTCGGCCACCTCGCGCGCGAGATAGACCGACGAGACGTTGTAATGCCGGAGCACATCCTCGTGCGCCTTGATCGACGGTGGCACTTGGCCGGACTGAATCTGCTCAAGCATCGGCGGATTGACGAAGTGCGTCACCACCAGGTCGCACAACGGCTGCCGGAGCCGCATCTGCCGGATGATGCCCTCCATGCCGAGGATGCAGCCGCGCCGAGAGTGGCGTGCGTCCTGATCGTCGTTCACCGCGAATTCTACGAACAACAGGTCGATCCGCCCCTTGGCCAGCACATGGTCGCCGAGCCGGAACGCCCCCGTCTGCGAGTCGGTCGAGGAGATCCCGGCGTTGATGAATTCAAACTGGGTGTCCGGAAACCGTGCCTGCAGCCAGTCGCTGACCATCGGCCGGTAGCCGTTCATCTGCGTGATCGACCCGCCGATGAACGCGACGCGCCCGGTCTGTTTTTGCTCAAACTGGATCCGCGAGTTCTGTAGCCCGCCGCGCAGTTTCGCGTTGCGGTTGGCCTCCGCCCGGGCCGTTTGGCCAAGCCCGAGCGCGAACAAAAAAGCGGTGACGAAAAAAACGGTGCGAGTCAGTTGAATCATGCGGCCGCCGACGCTATCGCCCCGCCTGCCCAAGCGCAACGCGAGACCTTTGAAAATATCAGGAAATAGGGAGAGCACGCGTCCCACCGGAATCTTCCCGGGAGGGACGAGTTTCATCTCGTCCCAAATTTACTTCGAAATGGGGCAAGGTGGAACCTGCCCCTCCTGCGCCCAAGTGCAACGAGCATTGACTTTGGAGCCGCCTTGGCTTTCTGCTAACTTGGCTCAACGGAGTGGAATATAAAGCGGACATAGCGGTTGTGGGGGGCGGTTTTGGCGGTGCACTGATGGCGATGGTGGCGCGGCGGCTGGGCCGCTCGGTCGTGCTCATCGAGCGTGGCACGCATCCGCGCTTCGCGATCGGCGAGTCGTCCACGCCGCTGGCCAATTTGTTGTTGCAGCAACTCGCCGAAGAACACGACTTGCCGCAGCTTTTGCCGTTCCGCCGTTGGGGTGAGTGGCAGCGCGAACACCCGGGAATCGGCTGCGGCCTCAAGCGCGGGTTTTCCTTTTTTCACCACACGCTTGGCCAGTCGTTCAGCGACGATGAGCAGCGGCGAAACCAACTCCTCGTTGCTGCCAGCCCGCGCGACGAGGTTGCTGACACGCACTGGTTTCGAGCCGACTTCGATCATCACTTGGTCAACGAGGCGCAGCGGCTCGGCGTCGAGTATTTCGACCGAACTGAATTGACGAGTTTTGACGAGCACCCGGACGGCGTGACGCTTGGCGGACGGCGAAACGGCGGGCCGGTGCGGTTTCACGCCGGCTTCGTGATCGATGCCACCGGGCCGCGCGGTTGGCTGCACCGCACGCTTGGCTTGGCTAACCGCGAGTTGCCGCTGATACCGCCGACGAGCGGATTGTTCGCGCATTTCAAAAATGTCGGCGCTTGGCCAAGCGAGGAGGGTGCGCCGTATCCGGTGGAGTCGGCGGCGGTGCATCACGTGTTCGACGACGGCTGGGTTTGGGTGCTGAAATTCAACAACGGCATCACCAGCGCGGGGGTCGCGGCAACGGGCGAGCGCGCCGTCGAGTTGGGCTTGGCCGAGGGTGCGCCTGGCTGGCAACGACTGTTGGCCAAGCTGCCGTCGTTGGCCAAACAGTTCGCCGCCGCCGAGCCTGTGGGTGGTTTTGTGTTCGCGCCGGAGTTGTCGTTTTGCAGCGAGCAAATCACCGGCGCACGCTGGGCGCTGTTGCCGTCGTCGGCGGGGTTTGTGGATCCGCTGTTATCAACCGGTTTCCCGCTGACGCTGCTCGGCATCAAGCGCTTGGCCAAGCTGCTCGGCGGCGCGCCAAGCACGTTGGCGTTGGCTGGTTATGAGCGTCGAACAGTGGCCGAGCTTGACCAAGTCTCGCGGCTGGTCGGCGCACTGTACGCGAGCATGGGCGACTTCGAATTGTTCGCGGCGCTTACGCAGGTTTACTTCGCGGCTGTGAGTTTTTCGGAGACGGCGCATCGCTTGGGCAAGCCGGAGTTGGCCGAATCGTTTTTGCTGTGCGAGCATCCGGAGTTTGGCCCGGCGACGCGAGAGATTTGCGAGTCGGTCGTCCGCCTGGCCAAGCGCGACGAACTGCTGCCGAAAATTCGCGGTATGATCGAGCCGTTTAACGTCGCCGGGCTGGCCGATCCGGCCAAGCGCAACTGGTATCCGGTCGCGACAGGCGACCTGTTCGCTGCGGAGGCCAAGCTCGGCTCGAGCGCGGACGCAATTCGGGAGATGCTTTTGCGCGAGCAGTTGCTATAGTTGGCACCGCGATGGCTTGGTTGATGGTGGCATTGGGTGGCGCGCTGGGCAGCGTGGGGCGGTTTGGCCTTGGCCAGGCGCTGGCGCGGTTCGACGCCTTCCCTTACGGCACGTTGCTGGCCAACGTACTCGGCTCGCTGGTCATCGGCATTTGCGCCGGGCTGTTCGATGCGGAGGAAAAAAGCCGGCCGGCGGGGTTGTTTTTGATGGTCGGTTTCTGCGGCGGCTTCACGACGTTTTCCACCTTCAGCCTTCAGACGCTTGAGTTGATGCACCAACAGGCCTGGCTCAAGGCCGGTGGGAATATGCTGCTGTCGGTCGCGCTGTGCCTGCTCGGCACATGGCTCGGTTTCCTGATCGGCCAATCACTCCGTAAAACTGCCTGACCCGGTAATTTGTGTGAAGATTCGACGGCGGGCGCGGCTTGGTTTACGTTGCCGCCACTTGGATGCCGAAGCGCACTGACATCAACACAGTTTTAATCATCGGCGCCGGCCCGATCATCATCGGGCAGGCCTGCGAATTCGACTACTCCGGCACGCAGGCCTGCAAGGCCCTCAAGGAGGAGGGCTACCGCGTCGTGCTCGTCAACTCCAACCCGGCCACCATCATGACCGACCCGGAGTTCGCCGATCGCACCTATATCGAGCCGATCACGCCGGAGTGCGTCGAGAAAATCATCGTTCGTGAGCTGGAAACGATTGAGCAGAGCGGAGCGGGCGGGAAGCTCGTTCTGCTGCCGACGCTTGGCGGGCAGACTGCGCTAAACACCGCAATGTCATTGCACCGCAGCGGTGTGCTCGAGCGCTTGGACATCGAGATGATCGGGGCCAACGCCGAGGCGATCGAGCGCGGTGAGGACCGCCAGCTTTTCAAGGACGCCATGATCCGGATCGGCCTCGACGTGCCGTCCAGCGGCGTCGCTCACACGCTCGAGGAGGCGCTGGAGATCGCTGGGGACATCGGGAAATTCCCGATCATCATCCGGCCGGCCTACACGCTCGGCGGCACCGGCGGCGGCATCGCGTACAATCGCGACGAGTTCGAGGAAATGATCAGGCACGGCCTCGACCTGTCGCCGGTCACTGAGGTGCTCGTCGAGGAGTCGCTGATTGGCTGGAAGGAATTCGA
>JASLKI010000064.1 GCA_030747575.1 Verrucomicrobiota bacterium
CGTAAGATGACCAGCGCGGGCCTGATGGACTGCAAAAAAGCCCTCATCGAGACTGACGGCGACGTCGAGGCCGCCGTCGATGTGCTCCGCGCACAAGGCACCATCAAGGCGGCAAAGAAAGCCGGCCGTGAAGCCAACGAGGGCGTCATCGTCCACTACATTCAGCCCGACTCGAAAGCGGGTGTGTTGGTCGAGATCAACTGCGAGACCGACTTCGCCGCCAAGAACGAGCAGTTCCAAGAGTTTGTCGCCGACGTGGCCAAGCTCAAGTTGACCGCACCAGACACTGACTTCGAGGAGTTGCGCATCGCGCAAGTGGCCAAGATCGGCGAGAACATCCTGCTCTCCCGCGACGCCAAGCTTGAGGTGGACGGCACCGGGCTGGTGGCGGCGTACATTCACACCGGCGCCAAGGTCGGTGTGCTGCTCCAGGTCGGTGCCTGCAAGGAGGACACCCTTGCCAACGACGACTTCAAGGTGCTGGTGAAGGACATCACCTTGCACATCGCCGCCTCCGCGCCGGCCTCCGTGAGTCGCGACGAGATCGACCCCGAGTTGGAGGCCAAGGAGAAGGCGATCGCCGAGGAGCAGGCGGTGGGCAAGCCGCCGCAGGCCATCGAGAAGATCGTGGCCGGGAAGATGAACAAGTTCTTTGCCACCAACTGCCTGCTCGAGCAGGGCTTCGTGAAGAATCCCGACATCAGCATCAAGGATCATGTGGCCTCCGTTGCCCAGGCGCTCGGCGACGAGATCACCGTGGCCAAGTTCCTGCGCTTCCAAATCGGCGAAAACTTCTGAGCGGCGGCGACAAAACGAATCACCCAAGCGGGAGCCGAGCGCGGCTCCCGTTTTTTTCTGGCCAAGCGCTTGGCTAAGCGCGGAAAAGGGGTTTCATCGCCGGGACAATTTGACTAGCTTATCGCCCCGGTAATAAACGACGGCTGCAATGAACAAGACAAACACAGTGGAACAGACCGCGAGCGGCGCGACGATTGAGAGCCTGCTTGACTGGCTGAGAGGGGAGTTTGAGGGGGTTGGTATCAACGCCGGCTTGGCCGGCCTGCTGGTCAACGTGGCCGGTGCCCTGTTGCTCGTGTTCCTGAGCTGGCTCGCCTACCTCGTGGCCAAACGGGTGGTGCTGCGGGCCATTCGGTTTCTGTCGAGCAAGATCAGCTCAGACTGGGACAAAGTCCTCATCGAGCACAAGGTGTTCACCCGACTTTCCAATATCGTACCCGCTCTCGTGGCGCACGTGCTTGCGCCGGTAGTGTTTGCGGGGGTGGAGAGTCTGGTCGGTTTTGTGCAGGGCCTAGCCAAGGTGTACCTCGTGGTGGTGCTGCTGTTCACTCTGCAGGCGCTGCTCAACGGGTTGCAGACGATTTATCAGCGTTACGATATTTCAAAGCGCATTCCGATAAAGGGACTGCTGCAGGCATTTATGCTGGTGGCCTGCTTCGTCGGGGGCGTGTTCATCATCTCGATCGTGATGGGCCGCGAGATCGGCACACTGATGGCCGGCTTGGGCGCGATGGTCATGGGATTCCTGTTCGTGTTCAAGGATGCCATCATGGGCCTTGTGGCGGGGATTCAACTCGCCACCAACGACACCGTACGCAAGGGCGACTGGATCGAGATGAAGGGGCACGGCATCGACGGTGACGTGATCGACGTGTCGCTCACGACGGTGAAGGTGCAGAATTTTGACAAGACGGTGGTGAGCATCCCGGCGTCAAAATTGATCACCGAAGCCTGCCGCAACTGGCGCGGAATGAAGGATTCCGGCGGCCGCCGAATCAAGCGCCCCATCCGCATCGACATGCGCTCGATCCAATTCGTCGACGAGGCGTTGCTCGAGAAGTTCCAGCGGTTCGACCTGCTCAAAGGTTATCTGCAATCCAGGCTCGACGAAGTCAACGTGCACAACCAAACGGCCAACATGGACTTGTCGGAACTCGTCAATGGCCGCCGCCTGACCAACATCGGCACGTTCCGCGCTTATATCATGGCATACCTCAAAAGCCATCCGCAAATTCGCCAGGATCGCACGTTCCTCATTCGCCAGCTTGCGCCGGGAGACAACGGGTTGCCGATCGAGATTTACATTTTCACCGACACGACGGTCTGGGCCGAGTACGAGGCGATCCAGGCCGATATTTTTGATCACCTGCTGGCGGTGATTCCGGAGTTCGGCTTGGCTCCGTTCCAGAATTCCACCGGCAAGGAATCGATAAGCGGCACGCTCGACGTCTCGATGGTGAACGACTGACTGTGCCCTTGCAAACGTTGACGGCAGAGTGTGTGCTGGACACCAAGGCCATCCTTGGCGAGGGGCCTGTATGGCGGGTGGAGACGCAAGACTTGGTCTGGGTGGACATCGAGAGTGCCCGCGTCTGCTGCTTCAACCCGGCCACCGGCGAAAACCAAACGTGGGACGTCGGCGAAAAACCCGGCTTGGCCGTCCCGACCAAGCGCGGCGACTTGATCCTCGGCACGAGCATCGGCTTTGTACGACTCGACTTGGCCAGCGGCGACCTGTTGCCGATCATCGACCCGGAGCAGGATTTGCCGAACAACCGTTTCAACGACGGCAAGGTCGATCCCGAGGGCCGGCTTTGGGCCGGCACGATGGGGATGGACGAGGCGCCGAACGTCGGCAGCCTTTACCGGCTCAACCGCAATCTTTCCGCCGACAAATTGTTCGACCAAGTCAGCGTCTCCAACGGCATGGTGTGGACATCCGATCAAAAGACATTTTACTACATCGACTCGCCGACACGCCGCGTGGATGTGTTCGACTGCGACATGGCCGGCGGCACGTTGTCGAATCGCCGAACGGCGTTCGAGTTGCCGGAGGGGATGGGCTATCCGGATGGCATGTGCATCGACGACGAGGGGATGCTTTGGGTGGCGCTGTGGGAGGGCTGGGGCGTGGGGCGGTTCGCGCCGGGCGGGGCGCTCTTGGCCAAGGTGGAAGTGCCGGTCGAGTGCGTGACGTCGTGCTGTTTCGGCGGCGAAAACTGGGACGAACTTTACATCACCACCTCCAGCCGCGACCTCGACGAGGCGGGCAGGGTGGATCAGCCACTCGCCGGCGGAGTGTTCCGCTGCAAGCCGGGTGTCAGCGGCCCGGCGACGAACCTGTTCCTCGGCTAGTCGGTGACGCTTTCGCCGATGATGCGGCGGTAGGCTTTCTCGGCGTGATCGTAGGCGGCGTTGAAGTCGGTGATCTCGTCTTCGCCCATGAAGCGGCGTTTTTGCGAGCGACATTTTTTCACTCCGGCAAGGCACCATTCGGCACTGCGTTTGGAGGAGCGGATCGGCTTGCCATCGACGAGTACGAAAACAGGATTGGTGTGTGACGAGGGGAGGATGCGTAGCGCCACCCAACTGCTGAACTCGATTGGCACCTCAAAGGCGATGTCGCGCAACTCGCCGTCGGCGACGATGTCTTGTTTCGCGATTGCGTAGCCGTTGACGAGCACCTCGACCGGCACCTTGCGCGTGCCCTCGAGCCGGGCGCGCTCAATGTGCCAGTACGGCTTTTGGGCGTAGCTGCGGTTGGCCAAGCCCGGGATCGGTTCGTCGTTGAGGCGCGCGGCGACCTTGGCCGTGACGAGCACAGTGTCCGCCTTGGCCAGGCGCAGCTCGCTGCCGTCCACTCCCATCTGCACGTTGTCGACTTTGAAGTCGATCAAGTGGCTGCGGCCGTCGCCGACGTAGTTGCGCCCGGCGCGGATGCCTTCGCACCAGTCGTTGTAAGTCAGTCGGCCGTCGAGTTTGACGTACGAGCGGCCAAGTCCGACGCGTTCGCCGTAGATGCAGGGGAAGTCGGTCTCGCCGCTGATGCGTGTGCGGAAACCGCAGTTGAGCGTGTGATACCATATGTTCAGTTCCCAAACCGACGGCGTATCGACCATCGAGAGGAAGTCCACTGCAGGGACCAGTTTGCCGTCGGGGCCGGGAACCATGTGGGTAACGTCGGCGATGTATTCGTTGGCGCCGATGCCGTTGAACGGCGGCACCTCGTAGGTCGGCAGGGCCGAGCCGGTTTGGTTGAGCCCCCAGCCGGAATGTGCCGGGCCGACGAGCGCGCCCTGACTTTTTGCCCAGCGGAGGGTGTTGAGGCAGAGCTTGGGCCAGTGGTGCTTGGATTCGCCGCCGGGATACATCTGGTTATTTAGGCGCAAGAGGCACAAATGGCCCGATTGATGGGAGCCAAACCCTGAAACCTCGACGTCGTAGCGGAGCAAATAGGGAAACTGGGAAACGTCGTCGTCTTTGCCGGTGAAAAACTGTTTTTGATAGTCGAAACACGGCCCCCAAGTAAGGTTTGCGCCGACCTTGAGATCCTCGCCGAGGCAGTGTCTCATCATGTCCGGTGCGTGGACGCCCTCGGTGGGGTTTTTGTAATGGGCGCAACCGGCGGCGTGGATGTGGTGATCGCCCGACCACCAACCCATCAGCGATGGATCAATCCAGCGCCGCATCTTGAACGACTCGGTGATGTCCGCGTCGCCGACGGTGATGGTGCGGGTTTGCGGGATCGACTCAGGGCCGCGATAACTCAGAACAGTGTAGGAGCCGCTCGGCAGTTTTACGTGTTCGCCGTCGGCGCGATAGATTTGCGGATGAAAATGAAAGTCCGGTGCAAGCCGCTTGGCCTGTGACGGATACACGCGGCCAAGCTTGTCGCGAAATTCAAAACCGGCGGTGGTCGGTTTGCCGTTCTCATCGAGCACCTTGAGCTTGAGCTTGCGGGCTGGCTTGCAGTCAAAGAGCAGATTAATCTCGCTGCGGAAGCCGAGATCCTGCGTTCCTTGGCCAACGTCGAAGCTGAGCTTGGCGTCGCGCTTGCCAGCGTCGCGGCTGTAAAGCTGGACGATGCGATACTCCAAGGCCAAGCCGCTGAGCGTCTTGGTGAGCGGCTGGGCATTGTGCATCGCCAAGCCAAGCCAACGATCTACGATTTGGCTCTGTGGCGAACCGGCGTGGGGTTGGGAGTTTGGGCTGCTGGCGATGAGTTCCGCAGTAACACCGGCTTGGTTATTGACCTTGACCAGGAAGCTGCGCCAGCCCTGCTCGACCAACTCGTGCTTGGCCGGGCCGGCGTTCACCTTGACTCGTGACTCCGGGTTGATGTTGATACCGACAAGGCATTGGGCATCAAGAATTTGCTGAACCGCGGCGACGGCTTTCGCGGCGTCCGCTTGGCCAAGCGCTCGGCTGAGTCTTAGCTTGGTTCTGGCAGAGAGCGGTTCGCCTAGGTAATCCGTGGCCTGAATGAGTCGTTGGATTTGCGCCTTGAGCGGCTGAAGATCCACATCGCTGACTTCAGGAAGTGTTTGAGCCTGTGCGACTTGAACGGCGGCAAAGAAGCATAATATGGCAGTTTTCCGTAAAAAAAATAAAGTTTGCATAGCATTTATAAGGTTACGTGACGACCAATATGGGGCGTTTTCAGTTGAAAACAAAGGAAAATCAGCTCTTTTTGCGTTAGAAATAAAAGTAAAAAAGTTTGTTTTTTCGTGTTGACACCAGCTCAATCGCTGCAGAAACTCCTCCACCCGTTAGCGGAAAAAAGAAGTTAACAACTCAATCATGAAAAAGAACACACGGTTATTTGTCGGCGTAGCAATGGCAGTTGCTATTGGTGGAACCTTCGTTAGCGCCAATGCGGCTGTAGACAAGAACGCTATCAAGGATGCGTTCGCAAAGGCACCCGGCGCTGAGATGCCTTACATCGCCAATTCGTTGGTGGCCAAGGCAAAGAAGGCCGATAAGGCTGAGACAGCGATGGAGGTGTTGCGCGTTGCTATCGCCAAGAAACCGGCCGTTTGCGTTTCGGTTGTAAGTTTCATCTGCAGTCTGGTGCCTGATGCGGCTGCAGACATCGCAGTGGAGGCAGTCAAGCTAACCCCGCAGTACACGAAGGACATTGCCAGAGCTGCCGCGAAGGCTGCTCCTGCGAAGGTCGGTGAGATCACGGTAGCGATTCTGAAGGCCACCAATGTTAATAAGCATCAGATGGTTTACAATACAGTTGTGGCGGCAGTGCCATCCCTGTTCAGGACAGTAAACCAGGCGGTGCTTGCCGGTGGTGGTTCTGATTCAAAGGGCGTTATCACTACGGTGGGTTCCCCAATTTCGGCGCTGGGTGCTGATGGGTCTGTGGTTGGCACAGATGCATTCCCTACTACTGCGCCGACACCGGTTACCGCTTCGGCGGGACTGGATCCAGCGCGTTACAATGCTCCCTAATTGAGCTTTCTGGTTGAGCTTCCGATATTTTTCAAGAAAGCCCGCTTAACGGCGGGCTTTTTTTTGTTAACTCTTCGTCGTGTTCATGGCCGATTATGCAACCGATTTCATTGTTCTGAATCAACGCGACAATGTCGCCACAGCACGGCGTACGTTGAAAGGCGGCACTTCAGTGGCTGTGGGTGATAGTCGTATTGAGTTGAGGCAAACCATCCCGGGGGGGCACAAGGTTGCCTTGGTGTCGATCAGTGCCGGGCATGAGTTGGTGAAGTATGGCCAGATTATCGGCTTTGCGAAGACTGGTATCGAGCCTGGGGACTGGGTACACACCCACAATGTCGAACTGAGGACGGTTGGCAGGGACTATCGTTTTTGCGATGAGATAACTGAACTACCTGCGCTGGATGGAGATGAGGATACTTTTCTTGGCATCGCCCGGCCCGGCGGCAAAGCTGGAACTCGCAATTATATCGGCGTTATCTCGAGTGTGAACTGCTCCGCATCAGTTTCTAGGTATGTGGCTGACCGCTTCCGATCCAGTGACTTCAAGAGCGATTTCCGCAATGTTGATGG
>JASLKI010000065.1 GCA_030747575.1 Verrucomicrobiota bacterium
AACGGCATCGTTGTGCGGCGCGACATCGGCGGCTTCGCGCGGCGGGCCAACTGGATGCAGTTGACCCAACAAAGCCTCAAGAAAATTCGCCGACTTGGCGAAGTTGACCCCAAACGCTACAGGGGTGCGGCTGCTTACGCCGAGCCGTTCATCGAGCCGAATGAATCTGAAATGGAGAGAAACCTCCTGCCAGGGCCGGTCAAGGGCCTCAGCACGCCGCAGTTGCCCGACAGCGTGGAGGTAACCTCCAAGGTGGCGGCATTTAGTTCAGCAGGGGGGCTGGGCCTGCTGTTGGCCATCGCGCTTGGGAGCATGATGGCAGGCCTGGGCGTGGCTGCTTTCAGGGAATCCAACGCGCTGCTGGCAGCGGGCGTGTCGCTCTTCCTGCCCGTCATTGGGCCGATTCTTTTCCTCGTGAAACCCAAGGTCGAGTACGAGGACGAATACGACGAGGATGAGGAATACGAGTACGAGGAGGCCGAGACACCGGCGGGCACCACCATGAGCGATACCGGCGGCGGCGCCGTGGCCGGCATGATGCCGGAAGCCAAGAAGATGAGTTTCGCCCAGACGGGTGCAAAAAAATCCGGGCTCAAGCCGCAATCCTGGGCACGCGGGGACACACGGTTCGACCGCTCCTTTTTCCAGAACAACTTCCCGAACTATTTCAAGACCGTGCTAGGCGAAGCAGAGCGGGGGCTCGTCCTGGCACTCAAGACCGGCAAGCGCGAATACATCGGCCAACGCATCAAGCGCATCTCGGGGTCGGACATTCACATGGAGTTGCTCAACGGCAAGGAGCAAAAAATCTCCTTCAGCGAAATTGGCACAGTTGACTTGCGCGCAAAATAAACACCTGACCCGGACACACTGCCCCCCCAGTCGCGGCTTGGGCATTCCTTTTTATCGATGAAACTTCGCACGATACTATTATTTGGCTCGCCAGGTGCCGGCAAGGGCACCCAGGGAAAGATTCTTGGTGAAATACCCAACCACCTACACGTCTCCAGTGGTGATCTCTTCCGCAACCTCCGAATACAAAACCCGATTGGTCAAACCTTCCTCGACTACGCCAGCAAGGGGAAACTTGTCCCCGACGAGCCCACCATCGAACTTTGGCGAGACGACATCGAGAACCGCATCCACAACGGAATCTTCCACCCTGAAACCGACACGCTGCTACTAGACGGCATCCCTCGCAACGTCACCCAAGCCAAGCTTCTTGATGACAACCTCAACATCGTCGGTGTTCTGAACCTATTCTGCAAAGACCTGGACATAATGGTCGATCGACTACAGGCCCGCGCCCTGCGTCAAAACCGGCTCGACGACGCCAACCTCGATATCATCCGCAACCGGCTCGAAGTATACGAGGCTGAAACCCGCCCGGTTCTTGACTATTACGGTGACGCACTCGTGCACACCATCGACTCCACCCAGTCTCCCGTCCTAGTACTCCGGGACACGCTGGAGATTCTGGCTAAACTGGAGGCGTAACCCCACCTCACTGCCGTGCCCCAACCGCTGCGCGTTGTTTTCATGGGAACAGCAGACTTCGCCTGCCCCAGCCTCGTTGCACTCAACGACACGCCCCGCATCGAGGTGGTCGCAGTGGTCACCCAACCCGACCGCCCCAAAGGCCGACAACTCATCCCCCACCCCTCGCCGGTCAAGCTCGAGGCCGAGTCACACCATCTCCCTGTCCACCAACCGGAGCGACTGCGCAACGACATCAGTTTCCTCAAGCAACTCGCGCCAGGCCTGATCGTCGTCGCCGCCTACGGCCAAATTCTCCCACAGGCCATTCTCGACCTCCCACCGCACGGCTGCCTCAATGTCCACGGCTCGCTGCTCCCGGCGTACCGCGGCGCCGCGCCGATCCAGCGCGCCATCCTCGACGGGCAAGCCGCGACCGGCGTCACCATCATGCAAATGGACGCCGGCCTCGACACCGGCGCAATACTCAGCAAAGCCGCCACGCCGATCGGGCCGACCGACAACGCGCAGACACTGCACGACCGCTTGGCCAAGCTTGGCGCAGAGCTGCTGCTCAAGACGATCCACCACCACATCGCCGGTGAAATCACCGCCAAGCCGCAGGACAACACCCTCGCCACCCATGCCGCCAAGATCACCCGCGACATGGGCGGCATCGACTGGTCGCAACCGGCAACACAGCTTTGGAACCGAGCGCGGGCCTTCACCCCTTGGCCCGGCGTGTTCACCCGTCTCGACGGTAAACTGCTCAAGCTGCTCGAGGTCGAGCCAGCGGACGCCGATTGCCCCGGGCCGGGCGTCGTTGGCCAAGCGGACGCCGATGGCATCGTCGTCGGCTGCGGCAACGGGGCGCTCCGCATCACGGAGCTCCAAAAAGAAGGAGCCAAGCGCTTGGCCGCCGCCGAGTTCCTCGCTGGCACCCCGCTACCGCCAGGCACTCAACTGGGCTGAAAAAAGCCGCTTGGCCAAGCGCGGCTTTTAGCGGAACATTCCCGGCGTGGAAACAGTTGCCGAAACAACCTTGTCAGACGCCAACGGGCGCTTTGGCGAATATGGAGGGCGGTACGTCCCCGAGACGCTCATGCACCCGCTGCAGGAACTGGAGGACGAATATTTTCGCGCGCAGAACGATCCCGAGTTTCAAAACGAACTGCAATATTATCTGCGCGAGTTCTGCGGACGCCCCACGCCGCTCTACCACGCTGAGAGGCTCACCCGCGATCTCGGCGGCGCGAAAATCTACCTCAAGCGCGAAGACCTGCTGCACACCGGCGCGCACAAAATCAACAACGCGATGGGGCAGATTCTGTTGGCCAAGCGCATGGGCAAAACCCGCATCATCGCCGAGACCGGCGCGGGACAGCACGGCGTCGCCACCGCCACAGTCGCCGCGATGTTCGGGCTGGAGTGCGTCATTTACATGGGTTCGGTCGATTGCAAGCGGCAAGAGCTGAACGTGTTCCGCATGCGAATGCTCGGCGCGGAAGTTGTGTCGGTCGAGGCCGGTCAAAAGACGCTCAAGGAGGCGGTCAACGAGGCGATGCGCGACTGGGTCACGAACATCCGAGACACGCACTACATTCTCGGCACCGCCTACGGAGCGCACCCGTATCCGGTGATGGTGCGCAACTTCCAGCGCGTGATCGGCGACGAGGCACGCCGCCAGATTCTCGAGCAGGAGGAACGCCTGCCAGACCACCTCATCGCCTGCGTCGGCGGCGGCTCAAACGCGATCGGCCTGTTTTACCCCTTCCTCAGTGACAACGCGGTGGCGATGACCGGCGTCGAGGCCGGCGGCGAGGGCATCATCGACGGCAAACACGCCGCTCGATTCCAGGGCGGCGGACTCGGTGTGCTGCAGGGCACGCGCTCGTTTGTGCTGCAGGATGAGGACGGCCAAATCCAACTCACGCACAGCGTCTCCGCCGGCCTGGACTATGCCGCCGTCGGCCCGGAGCACGCTTGGCTGCGCGACGCGGACCGCGTCCAATACACCTACGCTACCGACGCCGAGGCGCTGGCGGCATTCCAGCAGTTGGCCAAGCTCGAGGGCATCATCCCGGCGCTCGAGTCGAGCCACGCCATCGCCGAGGTCATCAAAGCCGCGCCGAAGATGAGCGCCGACCAAATCATCATCGTCAACCTCTCCGGGCGGGGCGACAAGGACGTCGCACAAGTCGCCGAGATGGGCATCCTCTGACCCCCTCGGCCAAGCGCTTGGCTGATCCACGATGAACGAGGCGGAGGAAATGCGGATAGACAAATGGTTGTTCTCCGTGCGCCTGTTCAAAACGCGCGGCCAGGCGACGGAAGCCTGCCGCACCGGCAAGGTGCACCTCAACGACTCCCCGGCCAAGGCCGCCAAGCCGCTTCGTGTGGGCGACACGGTCAGCGTCCGCCAAAGCCCGATCACACGCACACTCAAGGTCGTTGGCCTCACCGGGCGGCGTGTCGGGGCCAAGCTCGTGACCGACTTTGCCGAGGACAAAACGACCCCGGCGGATTTGGAAAAACTGCGCCTGGCCAAGCGCGACGCCGGCGATTCAAGCCACAAAAAACCGGGGCGCCCATCCAAGCGCGACCGGCGCCTCATCCACCGGTTCACCGACCCCGGCCCGGCATAAATGAGCGCGAACAAAAACAGTGTTGTCGGCGGATTCGCGCGGGCTGTTTGTATTGTGCTGTGCCTTGGCGTGATGCTGTTTATCGATTGGCTCGCCGGCGATTCGTTGACGAACCGGCTTGGCATCAAGCCGCGATCGCTTGGCGGACTGGACGGAATGCTCTTCGCGCCCGCACTACACGGCAGCCTTGGTCATTACCTCGCCAACGCCGCGCCATTGATCGTGCTACTCGGCCTGCTTTTCGGCAACAGCAACTACAAGCCGTGGCGC
>JASLKI010000066.1 GCA_030747575.1 Verrucomicrobiota bacterium
GTGGGTATCTCCTGCCCCCCACCCAGTGTTGAGCACCTCGCGCACGTCCGCCTTGTCGTTGCCGTCAGTGTCCTTCAGAAATAAGAAATCGGGCACGTGGGCGACGATGATCCCGCCGCGCGAGAAGGTCAGCGAGGTCGGGATGTTCAGACCCTCGGCAAACACGGTTACCTTGTCGCACTTACCGTCGCCGTCGGTGTCTTCGAGGATCTTGATCTTGTCGTTGCCGAAGCGGCTGTCGGGCATATTATTGGGGTAGTCGACGGTCTCGGCGACCCACAGGCGACCGCGCTCGTCCCAGGCGAGGCAGATGGGGTTGATGACGTCCGGCTCGCTGGCGAACAGTTCCAGCCGAAAGCCGACCGGCGCCTGGGTGTAATCCATGCTGTCCCTGGCGGAGAGCGGGAACTGGTAAGGCAACGGCTCGGGGCGCCTCTCGTAGTTGGCGATGTCACCGCGCTTCTCATATTTCAGCGGCGCGCGGGCGGCGATGAATTTTTCATACGACTGCTTCCTCGCATCGCCCACCGACCACAGGATCCCCGCCTTCAGCAACTGGTGGAAGGCCGACTGCCCCCACACTCTCTCGTCGTGGCCCGACGCGGTGTAGAAGACACGCCCCTTGCCCTGTGTGCGCACCCAGGTCCACGGCTCGGGTTCGGTTATGTTGTCACCCTTCCCTGCCACCTCGCGCACCATCAGCACCTGACGATCGTTTTTGTTGTGGTTCCTGTGTTTATAGGTCTCGTCCCAGACCTCGAACTCCTTGACACCGGCCATCGCCGGGTGCTTCGGGTCGACCACCTTGGCGGTGAAAGTCCCGGTCTTATGGCTGGCGAACCGACCGCCGACCAACTGGTCGAAACCCGGTTCGTTACCAAAGCACCAGCTCGCGCAATGTACCGGAACGAAGCCTCCGCCGCCCTCTACGTAACCCTTCAGGTTTCTCCACTGCCCGGGCGTGATCTTTCCATGGTTCGCATACAGCAGCAAAGCGTCGAACTTGTTTAGGTAAGCCGCGTCGCCGAGCGCCTCTTCGACGCTCGTAACGTAATCAAAGTAGATGGCATCCCGGCCGAGCCCCTTGGCCAACATCGGGTAGAACTTATTGCTGTTGTGATGCTCGCTTTCGTGGCCGAGGAACAGCACGCGGATCGCGTCCGCTTTCGGCTCGGCCTTGGCTTGTACGAAGGCCAGGCAAATTGCTAGAAGTGACAACGATTTTTTCAATATCCGCGGGTACCTCCGGAATGTTTGTTTAGGTCCAGATGTAAGATGTGGTTTTGTCATGGAGCGTGTTATTTTTATCACTGAATGGGATAATCCTTACCGAAAATCAACATTTGGCTCTTGAGTAGACTGGCCATAATTTTGTAAAAACTGGCCATCAATGCCTAAATCGCTCAAAGCTGAGTTTTTTGCGAAATCCGTGAATTGCGAGGATTTTATTGAGCTATTCAATCATCTTGGCCACATCTCGTTTTTTATTAAGAATGCCAGATTTCAGATCGTTACTGCCAATCGGAATTTCTTTGCCCGACTCGGATTCGACGAGGAATCAAAGATCATTGGAAAAGAAGATCATGAACTCTTTCCGAAGCCATTGGCGACCAAGTTTCGAAAAGATGACGAAAGGGTTCTGGCAACCGGAACGACCATGCCGCAGATGGTTGAGTTGTTCCTCAATCGGCACGGATTACCGGATTGGTTTATGACTAACAAAATGCCTGTTCGTGATTCCACAGGTCAGACCATCGGCATCATGGGGACCGTGGAACGTTACAATCAGGAGAAAGCTCTGAAGTCTGCCGACCCGGAAATAGCGAAAGCTGTGGAAAAACTTTTGAGCCACCCGGAAAACTTTTCCTCAGTCACTGAGCTTGCTAGGGAAGCAGGGATGTCGCGCCGTCATTTTAACCGGCGCTTTAAAGACGAAACCAGCCTGACGCCAATTCAGTTTCTAGGACGATGCCGAATACAGCTAGCCTGTCAATTGCTCCGCAGTGAAAGAGAAAAAGCCATTTCAGACATCGCCCTCGAAATTGGTTTCTGCGACCAGAGCGCTTTCACCACTCAGTTTAGAGAACGAATGGGAACGACGCCCTTTAAATACCGGCAGGCCTATTAACTCAAAACGGGCAGTGCTTAGAGTTTGGCTTTGAGTTATTGAATGAAGCGAAGAGGAAGGCAGATACGGGGGTGCATTATGTACTTCCGAAACAATTACAGCCTATTTTCGATGAGCGGATGGCGTATAATCGCGACAAGGACATCAAGGGTTATGATGCAGCAGATGAAGCGGCCCTTGCCGATCTAGAGAAGCTGGCCAAGAAGCATCCTCAGCTCGCATCGCACTTGGTGGATTGTGCGATGAAAATCCATGAAGGTGTCTTTACGGATATTAACATTGATTGGGACGCTGGAGGTAAGAAACGGCTTGCCCGAATGGACGGAGACGATGCTGCAATGATTCTAGCCACAGCGGCTCGGAAAAAGAAGTTCGCTGAGAGGAAGGCCCAGCTTCAGGCTGAATGGGATGCTATCGATAAAGCAGAAGCTGAGGCTTAGAATCCTACGCTGGGAGAATCAAGCAATATCAAGCAACGGTTCAAAACGTGCAGTTTTTCAGTTAAACTTTTCTCTTGCGTTTGAGAATCGAACCCAACGAACATCAAATCCACCGTTTTCTGGGGAAATACGGCAATCACACTAATCACACAGAAAACCCTGAGA
>JASLKI010000067.1 GCA_030747575.1 Verrucomicrobiota bacterium
CTCAAAGCCGTTTCCGTGGATGAACGACAGCGGTTTTTGGGTGATCAACCGAATGAGCGGGATGACAATCGGCGAAACGATCCGCAGCGTGTCGTTTTTAATGACGGTGATGGCAATTGACGGCTTGGTCGCCGTGATGCTCCTAGCGTGGCTTTTTCCGATGTCCGGGTAAACGCTTGGCCAAGTGCTTGGCTTACACCGTGAGATCCAAAAAATTCTGCATCATCGTGTGGCCGTGCTCGGTGAGGATGCTTTCGGGGTGGAACTGCACACCCCAGATGGGGAGTTCCTTGTGCCGCAGCCCCATGATTTCGCCTTCTTCAGTTTCCGCAGTGACCTCCAGGCAATCCGGCAATGTCTCGCGTTTCACGACGAGCGAGTGGTAACGCGTGGTGACGTAGGGGGAGGGGATGCCTTTGAACAAATCCTTGCCGTTGTGGGTGATGGACGAGGTTTTGCCGTGCATCATCCGGTAGTTCACGATGACCTCACCGCCGAAGGCATGGCCGATGCATTGGTGCCCGAGACAAACTCCCATGATCGGCAGCTTGCCGGCAAAGTGTTTGATGACGTCGTTGGACATGCCGGCTTCGCGCGGGGTGCACGGGCCGGGAGAGATCAGGATGCGCTCGGGGCTATCGGCCTCGATCTGCTCGATGGTGACCTCGTCGTTCCGGTGCACGAGTACGTTGGCCTTCAACTCGCCAAGATACTGGACGAGGTTGAAGGTGAACGAATCGTAGTTGTCGAGGACGAGAACCATCGGCGGGCAAAGTACAATTCAAATCCAGCTTGGCCAAGCGCGGAGGGGAGATCAAAATACGAATTTTACGTCACCCAAGCGGGAGGCGATTTCGTTGATCACGCGATCCTCATCGGTTTCGTCCTTCGCGTCGAACGTGACACTGAAGCGGATCGCCGACTCGGCGTCGTCCCACGGCACGGTGGAGATAAGTTTTTCGCGGATGAGCCACTGCGAAAGGGCTTCGCCGTTTTCGAAGTCTTCACGCTTGCCGTCGGCCTTGACCGCCGCCTTGGCCGCGCTCATGTAGAGGAAGAATGAGCCGCCGGATTTGCTGATATGGAACCCGGCGTTTTGCAGCACGCCGACGAGCTTGTCCATGCGGCGCGAGTACTTGGCGGCGATGGTTTCGGTGATCTCGGGATGGTTGTAGCAGTAGGCGGCGGCGTTTTGGATGGCGAGGAACTGGCCGGAATCGCTGTTGTCCTTCACATCGCCGTAAGCCTTGACGAGCAACGGGTTGCCGGCCACGAAGCCGCAGCGCCAGCCGGTCATGTTGAAATTCTTGCTGGTCGAGTGCAACTCCATGCCGACGTCTTTCGCGCCAGGAGTGGCAAGGAAACTGAGAGGTTGGTTGCCGTCGTAAACCAAGCCGATGTAGGCGGCGTCGTGGATGATGATGAGGTTGTTGGCTTTGGCGAAGTTGACGACCTTCACAAAAAACTCCGGAGTGGCGCTGGCACCGGTCGGGTTGTTCGGATAATTTAGCACGAGCACCTTGGATTTGGCCAGCACGTCGGTCGGGATGCCGTCGAGGTCCGGCAGGTAATTGTTCTCCGCCGTCAACGCGAGATTGTGCACTTTGCCACCGTAATACTTGGCGTGTGTACCGAACACGGGATAACCTGGAATCGTCATGATGACGTAGTCGCCGGGGTTGATGAAGGCGGCCGGCAAAATGGAGAGCGCCGCCTTGCTGCCAATGGAGTGGAGCACCTCTGTGTCAGGGTCGATGCCGCTGACGCCGCAGACTTTATCGAGGAACCGGGCGGCGGCTTCCTTGAGCGCTTGGCCGCCGTTATCGGCGTAACCGCGGTTGGCCGGGTTTTGGGCCTCCTCGTGGAGTTTGGCGACGACCTCCGGAAAAGCCATTTCGTCCGGCTCGCCGACGCCCATGTCGATGATCTCGGCGCCGGGGTTGGCCTCAAGCACGGCATTTTTGGCGCGCTTGATCTTTTCAAACTTGTAGATCGCTGTGTCTTTTCCGTAGTCGACGCCGCCGATTCGTTTCGCGAACAGATTCTGAATGTAGCTTTCGGACATTGTTTATTTTGAAAACAGCGCTTGACCGAGTGGTGTCAAGCCGCGCAAAGCTTATTCGCGAACAAAGATTGTGCAAGCCAGCGTGATTCCAGCTTCGCCAATTGCGTACTTAAATGACACAAAAAAATCTGTTAAGAACTAGCTGTTGTGCTAAAAAAGCAAGAAAGTGGGACATTTTGACCTAGTTTCATTGATTTGAGTTGCTTTGTGAATAAGCGGGGTTACAATCGCGCCAGTTTGTCCCTATTGGGGCTTGGATTTGAACGCTAAAGAACAGCAGGCTTATGGTAAGGTCATTCGCATTTACGACCGAAGGCAAGTTGCACAGCAAGGACATCGAGTTATTCCTGATGCCCACGCTGTTGGCTGATACCAAGCTGTTTCTGTGGGTTGACCTCGAGGATCCTACGCCTCAGGAAACCGATTTTCTTCTTAAAAACGTTTTCCATTTTCATCCCTTGTCCATCGAGGACAGCGTGACGGAGAGTCCGTCGCCGAAGGTCGAGGAATATCTGCCTAAGGAGAAGGACGAGTTTTCGCCGTATCTTTTCATGGTGATTCACGCGGTGGATTACAGCCGCAAGGACGGGGTGTTTGCGACGTCGGAGCTGAGTTTTTATCTTGGCAAAAATTTCCTGGTGACGTTCCACAGCAAGCCGGTGCGGTCGGTTGAGTTGGCCGCGGAGATGTGCCTGCGCAACACGGCGGACATTGCCACGGAACCGGGCCGGGTGGCCTACACGCTGCTGGATTTGATCGTGGAGAACTACAAGCCGGCCCTCGACGAGCTGGCGATGGAGGTGGCGGAGGTGGAGCAGAAGGCGTTGGCTGATCCCGGCAAGGAGACACTCAACACGATTTTGCAGATCAAGAAGGAAGTGCTGCAACTGAGGCAGATCATCGGGCCGCAAAAGGAAGTCCTGAGCCGGTTTGTCCGTGGCGAGTTCAAGCTCATTCAATCCCACTTGGTTCCATACTATCGTGACGTTTACGACGGGCTTTATAACATCAGCGAGTTGGCGGCTCGGTATGCGGAGTCGCTGACCGGTGTGCTGCAGGTTTACCTCAACATGTCGTCGAATAAGACCGGCGAAATCGTGAAGCTGCTGACGGTGTTCACCGTGATCACGACGCCGATGATGTTGGTGGGCACGTGGTACGGGATGAACTTTCACGACATGCCCGAGATTGCGTCGGGCAAGACCGGGTATCTTGTGGCGTTGGTGGTGACAGCAATATCTACGCTGGCGACCATTGTGTATTTCAAAATCAAAAAGTGGCTCTAAGCCGCATGCCTTCGACCAAGTCCAGTTTTATTGAAAAAGTTCTCGGACGCATTGACGTCTTGAACCCGGAGAACTTGCAGTCGTTTGTCGAGCGACTTGCTCGGGATCGGTCGTTTCTGGAAACGCTGTTCAACACGATCGAGGACGGTGTGCTCGTCGCCGACCGGGAGGGGAAGGTCACTTATCTAAATGCCGCTGCGAGTCAGTTGACCGGTTTTGATGAGGATTCGGCGATGGATCAGCCCGTGACGCGACTGCTCCCCGAGCTCGACTGGGCCTCCCTGCAGGCGGGGGATTACGAAGGCGGCCGGAGTGTCATGCGGCGGGAGTTCGAGCTGGATTATCCTCGGAAACGCTTCATCCGGCTTTACGCCGCGCCGCTTGATGGCGAGGCCAAGGGCAGCACCGGCATGGCTCTGATTCTGCACGACGCCACCGAGGCGCGGGAGCAAACCCACGAGGCGATCGAGAGCGAGCGCATCCAGGCCCTGACCCTGCTGGCGGCCAGCGTGGCGCACGAGCTTGGCAACCCGCTGAACGCCCTGAGCATTCATCTGCAGTTGATGGAGCGCGAAATTCGCAAGCTTGGCCAACCGGCGGTGGGCATCGAGGGCGGATTGGCTAAGAGCGAGGTCGACGCCGACGAAGTGAGCGACATCGCGGCCAAGCTGGAAAAATACATCGGCGTGGCTAAGGGCGAGGTTAACCGTCTCGACTACATCGTGACCCAGTTTTTGCAGGCCATCCGCCCGGGCAAGCCGAAGCTTAAAAAAAATTCCCTCAATGACACGGTCGAGGAGACGATCGAGCTGCTGCGCCCTGAGTTCGACAATCGAGGCCAGGCGATCAAGCTGGCGTTCGCGAAGTCGCTGCCCTTAGCCGTGTTTGACGCCGCGCAGATCAAGCAATCGCTGATCAACCTGATGAAAAACTCGATGCACGCGATGAGCACCGGCGGCGAATTGGTCATCAAGACCGGCGAAGCCGGCGGCGGAGTCTGGGTGAGCCTGACCGATACTGGCGGCGGGATTCCGCAGGAACAGATCAAGAGGATTTTTGAGCCGTACTACACGACGAAGGAAAAAGGCTCCGGGCTTGGCCTGATGATTGTGCAGCGAATCGTGCGCGACCACGACGGGCGGCTGGAGCTTATGAGCCATGGCGGCAAGGGGACGACCTTCCGGATTTGGCTGCCGCAGGAGGAGCGCCGGCAGCACTTGCTCGAGACGGCAGCCAACGAGGTATGAATCCGAACCTACTCATTGTTGACGACGAGAAGCCGACCCGCGACGGACTGCGGGCCGCGCTGGAGGATCGTTACGAGGTGTACGTAGCCGAGGATGCCGCCTCGGCGGCGAACCTGCTCGAGGCGGAGTCGTTCGAGGTGTTACTGACTGACTTTCGGCTGCCGAACAACGAGGACGGGATGAAGCTGATCGCCCGGGCCAAGTCGCTGGCCAAGCCTCCGATCTGCATCCTGATGACCGCCTACGGTTCGGAGGAGTTGGCGGTCGAGGCGCTCAAGCAGGGTGCCGACGATTACTTAGCCAAGGGGCGGATGCAGATTGACGAGCTCGAGACCCGCATCGCCCGCGCGCTCAAGCTGCGCACCCTCGAGAGCGAAAACAAAACGCTCAAGCAGCAACTCAATAAAAAGTTCGGGCTCGAGAACATCATCGGCGAATCGGAGCCGATGCAAAAGGTGATGGACATCGTACGGCAGGTGGCGCCGTCGCGGGCGACTGTCTTGATCCAAGGCGAGAGCGGCACCGGCAAGGAGCTTTTGGCCAAGGCGATCCACCAGCTTAGCCCGCGCTCGAGGCGTCCAATGATCACTGTGCACTGCGCTGCGCTGTCGCCGACGCTGCTTGAGAGCGAGTTGTTCGGCCACGAGAAGGGGGCATTCACCGGCGCGCACGAGCGTCGCGTCGGGCGGTTCGAGCAGGCCGAGGGCGGCACGTTGTTCCTCGACGAGATCGGCGATATCGACGAGACGACGCAGGTCAAGTTGCTGCGGTTTCTCGGCGAGCGCACCTTCGAGCGGGTCGGCGGCAACAAGACGTTGACGGCGGACGTGCGAGTCGTCGCGGCGACGAACAAAAACTTGAAGGAGATGGTTGGCAACGGCGAGTTTCGCGAGGATCTCTATTTTCGGTTGAGCGTGGTGGAGCTTTGGGCGCCGCCTCTGCGTGAGCGCGCGTCGGACATCCCGATGTTGGCGCTGAGTTTTCTGCGCGAGTTCGCCGAGGAGAACGCCAAGCCGGTGAGTGATTTCACCGCCGAGGCGCTGGAGGCGATCATTCGTTACGCCTGGCCGGGGAACGTGCGGGAGTTGCGCACCGCCGTGGAGCACGCTGTGGTTCTGGGCAGGGACGACATGATCGAGTTGGCTGGCCTCCCGCAGTCTGTGCAAAGCCGTGGCGTCATCCAACACGAAAAACAATTGACCCAACCGCTCGTCGACAGGGGCGTGACGCTGGAGGAGGCGGAGAAGCAGTTGATCATCCGCACGCTCAAGGAATGCCGCGGCAACCGGACGACGGCAGCCCGGAAAATCGGCATCAGCCGGCGGACGCTTCATCGCAAGCTCAACCGCTACGGCTTGGAGGGAATTTGAACGTGACGGGGCATCAGCGCATCCAAGGATGACCAAGCGCCGGCGTAACAACGGATGATACGGGTTCAGGAAATCATACACAGCCTAGACGAGGGCAAATGGGCGAAGCGCATTCGCGGCTTGGTTTTGCTGTTGCTGATCGGGAGCCTGGGGCTGGTTTACTACCTTAACCTCACGCGCAGCTTCACTGCACCCGAGGCGATGGACGCCGCGCAACTGGCCCGCAACATCGCCGAGGGACGCGGCTACACCACGCAGTTCATCCGGCCGCTGAGCCTGGATATTTTGCGGCAGCAAGGAGCTGTCTCCGATGTGGAGCTTAGCAGTAAATTCCCCGACATCACCAACCCGCCGGTGTATCCGATGCTGTTGGCCGCGTTGATGAAAGTGTTGCCGTTTGAGTTTGAAATTGACCTTCAAAAGGCAGACGAGTTTGAGCGATATCAACCAGAATTTCTCATCTGGCTGCTAAATCAGGCGTTGTTTTTTGTGGCACTAATTCAAGTCTTCCGGCTGGGCGAAAAGCTGTTCGACCAGCCGGTGGCCTGGTGTGCGGCACTGGTGTTTTTAGGGACGGAACTTTACTGGAAGTTCAGCACTTCCGGTCTTCCGACGATGCTGTTGCTGGTTCTATTTTTGGCTTTGGCCAGGACGCTCGTGAGGCTGGAGGAGCAGGGGAATGACGGTGTGGCGCTCGGTGGCGGCTGGTTTGCCGGGATGGCGCTTTGGGCCGGCGCGCTGGCTGGCTTAGGCGGGTTGACCCGTTACGGCTTTGCCTGGGTGATCCTGCCGGTGTTGGTTTATCTCGGCTGGTTTATGGGCCGGCATCGAGGCCGGACGGTGGCGATGGCGCTGCTTGGGTTTCTGCTCGTGATGTCGCCCTGGCTGGTGCGGAACGCGCAATTGAGCGGCAACCTGTTCGGTACCGCCGGCTTGGCTCTGTACTCGCAGACAGACACCTTCCCCGGGGACACTCTCGAGCGGACTTACGAGCCAAGCGACGCACCTGTGAACGGTCAGGATGAAATCAAAGTTAAGGTGGGGGATCGTGTCGGATTGTGGGAGATAGAAAACAAGCTGAAACTCAACCTCCGCCATCTGCTGGTTCATGAGTTGCCGCAATTTTCCGGCAGTTGGTTCGCGGTGGTTTGCCTTGTCGGCTTGGTCGTGCCGTTTCGGAACCGCTCGCTGCGTCGGCTACGGTTTTTTTTGTTGATGACATTCGCGGTGTTTGCGCTTGCCCAAGCGCTTGGCCGCACACACCTCTCGGCAGCCAACGGCACGCTGGCTGAGTTGCTGGCGAGGTCGTTTGGCCAAGGTGCACCGGTAACCGCTGCGTCGGGCGTGAATGGCGAAAACCTTTTGGCCATTCTTGGGCCGGTCTCTTTCCTGTTTGGCGCGGGGTTATTTTTCTCGCTGCTCGACCGGTGGAAAGTGGACCTGCCGGAAATGCGTCTGGCCGCTTCCACCGGCTTGGTCGTGGCCGCTTCGCTTCCGGTGGCATTGAGCTTCCTGCTGCCGCATCCGTATCCCATGGCCAATCCGCCGTACCATCCGGCGCACTTGCAGTACCTTCGCTCCGTTCCGGCTGAGCATGGCTTGGCTGAGATCAAGCAGGACGACTTGTTGATGAGTGACATCCCCTGGGCCGTGGCGTGGTATGGCAATCAGAATTGCGTGTGGCTGACCCGAACCGTCAAGCCGGATTTTTACACCCTCTACGAGCAGTTTCAGCCTGTCAGTGCCTTGTATTTTACGGAGGCCACTACTGATCAGCGGTACACTTCCAGGGTGCTAAATGCAAATGAGTTGAACTGGGAGCGATTTATGCTGGACATGCAGATGAAGGGGGATGTGCCCGATGGATTCCCTTTACAGGCTGTTTCGGACATTTTCGCACCGGGCCAATGGCTATTTTTTGCTGTCCCGGAAGAACATCCGTAGGTGATTGATGGCGACAAGGTTGAGATAATGAAAAAAATCAAAAATCTTTAACAATTTGGGTTGACAGGGTCGGATGAGCATCGACAATGCCCCTCCATTCAGCCCTGCTGACCGTTTGGGATGTTGAGTGTGGACTTTCAAATATTATGAACAAAAAAATCGTTACCTTAGGAGTCGCCGCATTTGGCGTTGTTGGATTGCAGGCTGCTGATGCAGGTAAAGTCTGGGAAGTAACGGGCTCCCTGCGAGGATTTTACGACGACAACTACACAACCTCGCCCGAGGATGCCGCCGAGGAGAGCTGGGGTATCGAGGTCAGCCCCGGAATCAATCTTACCATCGGTGAGGGAACGGACCTGGAGTTCAGCGCCGGGTACGCGTTCGGCATGCGGTACTACGAGGACCGGGAAACAAACAACGAGGACTACGGTCATGAGTTGGGCATCAGCCTCAGCAAGGCGTTCTCCAACACCTCGATTTTGCAAGTGTCGGATAGTTTTGTGATTGCCCAGGAACCTGAAATACTGAACGGAGGCGCCAAGCACCGCCTCGAGGGTGACAACCTGCGCAACACGCTTTCAGCCAGTTACCGTCAGGTTCTTTCAGGGAACATTTTGGGGGAACTCGGATACGGAAACTCCATCTTTGATTATGAGGAGGCGATTCACTCTGCGCTGCTGGATAGATCCCACAACCAAGTGAACCTTGATGTGATTTACGACATGGAGCAGACTGAATACTTCGTAGGTTACAAGTTTGCTTCGACCGATTTTGACGGTGGCGACTTGACGGGCGGTTTGGATTTCAAGTCGGATGCCCGCGATAACGACTCCCATTATGGGTATGTTGGCGTTCGCCACCAACTGAACAAGGAGTTTGTCGCCAGCGCCCAGGTGGGTGCCCAGTACGTCGACTATTATAATTTCAATTTGATGCCCGGTTTGATACCGGAGAATGAGACCAGCCCGTATGTGAATGCCTCTATGGAATGGGGATATGCCGAGGGGAGTCAATTGGTGGCGGGGGTAAGTTTGGCGCGTGGTGCCACCGATTTGCAGGCTGCTGATCAGGAAACCAGCGCGGTCTATGCTCAGTTTCTCCACAAAATCACAGCCAAAGTTCATGGAACTTTGACCGCTCGATATCAGGATTCGGAGATTAGCGGAGGAACTGAGCGAGTGGACGGCAAGACGGAGTCCCTAATGTTGCTGGGAGCCAGCCTCACCTACGCGATTGCCGACAACATCTGGACCGAGTTGGCCTATAACTACGACGAGCTCGACTCGGACATCTCGCGCCGTAGTTTTGAGCGGAACTACTTGTCCATCGGCATCGGCACGAGTTATTGATTTACTCGAACTAAAACTTTTCTTGGGAGGCCAGAAGTGTTTATCTGGCCTCCCTTTTTTTTTCTGGGTTGTAGAAAATGGATAAAATCCCAAGCACAGATCAGTCTTCCGACAAGCTCCACATTCTGGATTATTGGCGGATCATTCGCGTCCGGTTCGTAACCATCCTGCTCGTCTTTTTGCTTACCGCATTGACGACGACCATAGTGTCGCTTAATCTGCCCAAGACCTACATGAGCCTCTCCCGGATTTCTGTCGAGAAGGATACCTCGGATATTGCCCCGTTGCTTGGCATGCAATCCGGGCCGTCGGCGTTTGACCCCTACTTTATCCAGACT
>JASLKI010000068.1 GCA_030747575.1 Verrucomicrobiota bacterium
TGATGATGCCTCTCTGTATCTCCCTTGTGCCCAAAAATTCTCCAAGCCCAAATCCATTATTGATGAATTGAGCGCGTGGAGATGGAAAGCCCCCCCCCCCGCTGCCTATTTGGAATTAGCTTGCTGCATTAGGAGAGCCTTGGTTGAGTTCCTCCCGTCTGAACTGACACTTGTGCCGGTTTTTGTGCCGGTTTTTTGCGGATAAAGTGGAAAATCTGAGGGTATCACGATCTCAAACAATGAACACCATTCGGTTACTAACAAGTTGCATAGCAGCAATTTGCGATTAACTGCTGGCCGTAGTTCAATGGTAGAGCCCCAGATTGTGATTCTGGTTGTTGCGGGTTCGAGTCCCGTCGGTCACCCCATTCCTTCTTTTCCGATCCGCTCACCTCTTAGTCGCCGACCATGTCCAGCACCGAACCAGTCGCATTCCTGAATGGTGATTTTTTTCCGGCGTCGATGGCGCGGATATCGGCGAACGACCGTGGGTTTCTTTACGGCGACGGTTTGTTTGAGACGATTCGTATTCATGACGCTCGGCCGTTTCTTTGGGAGTGGCACATGATGCGGCTCACAGATGGCGCGGTGTCACTTGGCATTGCCCTGCCACAAACCACAGAATCGCTGCTCAGCAACGTTCATGAGTTGATCCGGCGAAACAGCATGAGTCAGAGTGTTATGCGTATCGCGCTTTCGCGCGGCATTGGCGAGCGCGGCTACGGCGTAACCGGCGAGGAGCAACCGACGCTACTCATCACACAGCATTCTCCGCCGACCACTCCGGCCAAACCGCTTTCGTTGGTGAGCACCTCGGCGCGGGTAGCCATTGGCGACCCCTTGGCCAAGGTGAAATCAGCTAACAAACTTGGCTCCATCCTGGCCAAGCGCGATGCCGCCGCCCAAGGCGCGGACGATGGGTTGATACTCAACTCCGATGGCAACGTCACCGAGACGTCCTCGGCGAACTTGTTTTGGGTGGAGGGCGGGACGCTTCACACGCCGCCGGTGTCGGATGGCGTCTTGCCGGGAGTTACCCGGCGACTGGTGGTCGGCTTGGCCTCCGCGCTTGGCCAAGCGGTGCGCGAAGAGTCGGTTACCTCCGACCGCCTGCAACAAGCTGATGCCGTCTTCGTCACTTCAGCGGCGACCGGGGTTATCGCCGTTGACCAAGTAAACGGCGGGGCGCTTGGCACGCACTCTCTCACTTGCCAATTGCAGGACGCCTACGATGCGGAGTTGTCACGACACGCTGCAGCCGGTGACTGAGAGCCGCTCAGGAAGCTTTTTTGCGCGGGGCGGGCTTGGGCTTGCCCGCGGTGAGGTAGTCGAGGTAATTGATCAGCGACTCGCGCATTTGGTTCCGCGTCACGATCGCGTCGATCATACCGTGATCGAGCAGAAACTCAGTGGTTTGGAAGCCGGGCGGCAACTCCGCCTGAGTGGTGTCCTTGATCACTCGCGGCCCGGCAAAGCCAATCATCGCGCCCGGCTCGGCGACAATCAGATCCCCGACGCTAGCGTAGCTTGCCATCACGCCGGCGGTGGTCGGGTGCGTGAGCACGCTGATATATGGCAGGCCGGCCTCGGAATGGTAGGCCAACGCGCCGCAGGTCTTGGCCATTTGCATGAGGCTGAACATCCCCTCGTACATTCGGGCGCCGCCGCTGGTGGAAATAATGATCACAGGCAATTTCTTCCTGGTGCCGATCTCGATCAGGCGGGTGAGTTTTTCGCCGACAACCGATCCCATCGAGCCGCCGAGGAATGAAAAGTCCATGATGCCCAACGCAACCTTGTGTGGCCCCATTTTGCAGAGGCCGGTGATCACCGCATCGTTTTCACCTGTGCTTTTTTGATAACGCTCCAGTTTGGACGGGTACGACGCCACACCGGTGAACTTGAGAACATCCACGCTGCTCATCCCAGCGTCCATCTCCTTGAACGACTTTCCGTCCACGAGCGACGCCAGCCGCACCCGCGCCGCGATCGGGAAATGATAACCACACGACGGACATGTCTTGAGGTTCTCCTCAAGGTCCTTGTCGTAAATCAGCTCCGCGCACTTGCCGCACTTGGTCCACAACCCCTTTGGGATGTTTTTCTTGCGAGTCGCCGCTTCGCCGAACTTCATCCTGGCGGAACTGCTCCCCGGCTCGATGCCGCCCGGGATCGACTCAACATCCACCGTCTCAAGTTGCGGGAGGGTCTTGGAAAAATCAGATAAATCAGACATATCGGGTCAGTGTCCGGGCGAACCAAGGCCGCGGGCAAGTGTCCACACGCCAACCTCCGCGGCACCGGCTTTTTTGCAGGCACGCGCGCAGTCACTCGTGGTGGCTCCGGTCGTCAAAACGTCATCGACAAGCGCAACACGCATGCCGTTCAAATTCACTTTGTCCGGCTCGAACGCCCCGCGCATGTTGGCCAACCGTTCGCCTCGGGAAAGTAGTGTTTGGGTTTGGGTCACTCGGGTGCGTTTTACCGCGCGGATCTCCACCTTCAAGCCAGTCGCCCGACTCAGGTTCCGGCACAACTGCTCGGCCTGGTTGAAGCCCCGCTCGCGCAAGCGTACCGGATGAAGCGGCACCGGCACAAGGCAATCGCCACGCCAATCGGCGATTTGTTTCACCGCCGCACCACTGAACAGCCGGTCAAACAGCGGCTCCAGCCAAAGCGCCTGCTCATATTTGAAACGGTGAATCACCTCGAGCATCTCCGCGTTGGCCTGCATCACGGCGCGCGCGAACTCGAAACGCAACTCCATCTCCACGCAGTTCGTGCACTCAAACTCGCCGCTGATCTCCCCCGGAAACAGCTGGCCGCAACGCCGGCAAAACGGTGGCTCAATCGGCTTGAGCTTGGCCAAACAGCCATCGCCGATGTAGCCGTCCTCCGGCTTGGCCTGCTCATCGCGGCACAACTGGCAAACCTCGGGAAAAACCAAAGCCCACACGCCCCTGCTCAAGCTGGCCAGCGTTGAATTCCATCGGGTCACCGGCGCGAGCCTGTCGCACCCGTCCCATCACTGCAACGGCAAATTTGCCAGGCGAAAAATGACCAGGGCCAGCGGCGGCAACTCGATAACCAGCGACTGCTCAAGTCCGTCCGCCGATTGGCCATCCGTTTCGCGAACGCCGTCGTTGCCGAGGTTGCTCCCTCCATACTCTGCAGCGTCGCTGTTGAGCAACTCCTCCCATCGGCCGGTCGCCGGCACACCGACGCGATAGTCGTTTCGCGGAACCGGCGTGAAGTTAATGACGATCAGCAGCACCACGGCACCGGACTTGTCGCGGCGCAAAAACGACAGTACGGAGGCATCGCGATCATTGCAGCTCACCCATTTAAAACCGGCCTCGACGAAATCAGCATCCCACAATGCCGACTCACTCCGGTACAACTGGTTGAGGTCGCGCACCCACGACTGCATACCCCGGCCCGGCGAGTCGCCCTTGGCCAACGCCCAGTCGATCTGCCGGTCCTCGTTCCACTCCTCCGCTTGCCCAAGCTCGCCGCCCATGAAGAGCAACTGTTTGCCGGGAAATGTCCACTGATAGCCCAGCAGCAAGCGGAGATTGGCCATGCGCTGCCAGTGGTCACCGGGCATTTTAGCGAGCAGCGACCCTTTCAAATGCACCACCTCGTCGTGCGAGAGCGGCAATACAAAATTCTCGTCGTAATGGTAAGTCATCGCAAATGTGGCCTTATCAAAATGGCATTTTCGGTGAATTGGGTCCCCACGCAAAAACTCCAAGTTGTCGTGCATCCAGCCCATGTTCCACTTGAACGAAAACCCCAGTCCGCCGTCAACCGGCGGGCGCGACACCTTGGGCCAGGCAGTCGATTCCTCGGCGATGGTCACCACGCCGGGATGTCGCGTCAGCACGTGGTGATTGACGTGTTGCAGGAATGCAATTGCCTCCAGATTTTCCCTGCCGCCGTGCTCGTTGGGAAGCCATTCGCCCGCTTCTCGCGAGTAGTCGAGGTAGAGCATCGACGCCACGGCATCCACCCGCAAGCCATCAACGTGAAAGCGCTCGCACCAATACAAAGCGTTGGCGGTGAGGAAATTGCGAACCTCAGCCCGGCCGAAATTAAAAACGAGCGTCCCCCAGTCGGGATGCTCCCCACGGCGCGGGTCGGCATACTCGTAGAGCGCCGTGCCGTCGAACTGCGCCAGCGCAAAGTCGTCCCTCGGGAAGTGCGCCGGCACCCAGTCAAGGATCACGCCGATGCCCGCCGCGTGCAGCGCATCAACCAATGCCGCAAAATCGTCTGGCGTTCCGTACCGGCTCGTTGGCGCATAAAAACCCGTGACCTGATAACCCCACGACGGATAGTAAGCGTGCTCGGCCACCGGCATAAACTCGACGTGCGTAAAGCCCATCTCTCGCACGTAGCCGACCAGTTCGGCGGCGAGTTCGCGGTACGAGTACGACTCAGCATCGTTATGCTTGCGCCACGAGCCAAGATGCACTTCATAAATGCTCATCGGCAATTCAAGCGCGTTTTGTGTTGCACGCTGCTCGAGCCAAGCTTGGTCACTCCAAGAAAAACGGCTCGTGTCCCAGACGATCGCCGCGCTCTTAGGCGCCTTCTCGAAGAAGCGCCCCATCGGGTCAGTCTTGAGCAGCAGCCGATCCTGCGCGTTGATCAACTCGAACTTGTAATGCGCCCCCTGCCCGACCTCCGGCACGAACACCTCCCACACACCGGAGTCGCCCAAACGCCGCATCACGTGCCGCCGACCGTCCCAGTCGTTGAAATCGCCGACCACGCTCACTCGCTTGGCATTCGGCGCCCAGACGGCAAACGCCGTGCCGTGGACGCCTTCGACCTTGCGAAGCTGCGCGCCCAGTTTATCGTAAAGCCGCAATTCGTTCCCCTCGCCGATCAGGTGCAGTTCGGCGTCGGAAAGTGTCGAGGCAGGTTGTTCGTCACTCGGCCGCACGGCGCCCATGCTGTTGAAACAGCCCCACCGCTGGCAAGGCTGGAAATGAACTTTCGCATTTACCCCGCTTGGCCAAGAGGCAAGACTCGCTTGGCCAAGCGATGAGCATCACGACCAAAACAGGCGACGACGGCGAGACCGACCTGCTGTTTTCCCGGCGAACAGGCAAAGACGACCCCCGGATTGCCGCCTGCGGCGATGTCGATGAACTCAACGCCGCCATCGGCTTGGCCAAGGCGCACCTGCAAAATACGGAATTTGCTAAAAAACTAACCACCATCCAGCAGGCACTGATCGCCCTGATGGGCGAATTGGCCACATTGCCGGAGGATGCCGGGCAATATGCCAAGGCCCAGTTCGCCAAATTAACCGCAACTGACACAGCCAAGCTGGACGAACGGATCGGCGAACTGGAGGGAGCCGGACTGAGTTTCAAGGGCTGGGCGCTACCCGGCGAGTCGGTGCCGTCGGCTCACCTGGACTTCGCCCGAACCGTCTGCCGCCGCGCCGAGCGAAGCGTGGTGGCAGTGTTGAGAACAGGGACGTTGCCCGGCTCACAGGCAGTCGTGTTCCTAAACCGCCTCTCCGACCTGCTGTGGATCATGGCCCGGGCAGTCGCCCAAGCACCCCGCAACGAACAACTGGCTTAATTCAGCTTAGCGGCAGCAGCCGGTTTTTTCTTCTCGGCGAGTGCGGGGAAAACTTTCTCCAAACCTGTCAATGCCGCCGCGATATCGTCGGGCAATGGCTTGATGCGGACGTTTTTGAAATTTACCTGACTGGCCTGGTTGTGTTGCTGGAACGCAATGTGCCCCTCGGTGTAGGTGCTTTCCTTGTCGGGATAATCGACGAGCAACTTGCCGTTCACTTGGATCAAAATCCGGTTGCCGATGACGGCAACGGTTTGCTTCGACCATTGATCGTCTGCAATGGCGCTCTCGGTGACTTTTTGGAAATTGTACAGGCTGCCGGTTTTTTGGGCGTCGTCGCCGGTGTTGCACAACTGCACCTCATACCCTTTCGGCGCACCGGTCTCGAGCGCCGCCCGAAGGACGATGCCGCTGTCGCCCTTGGCATTGAGCCTGGTCTCGGCCTGCAGGATGAAATTACGATAGCTGCCGGGGCTGAACAGGTAACTGCGCGGGCCGCGACCGCTTAACTCTCCGCTGCGGACCACGCTCCACGCGCCGGGATCGAAGGTCATCCAGCCGCTCAAGTCCTTGCCGTTGAACAGGCCAAACCAACCCGCGGCGTCCGGCACCCTCGGCACCGGCTTGCCGGAAACAGTCTGCGCTCGCCCCGTGCTGGCAGCCATTGCCAGCAGTAAAAGCAGAATCATACTATGTCTCAGGAACGCCATTTCGTTGCACCGAACGGCCAGCGACTATAAAAGGAACGCCCTTTGCATGACAACTGTCATCATGCCGCTTGCTGCTTTTGATTAAATCAATCTTGAAACTATATCGCACATCTGACGAAGTCCGCTGTGAAATCGGCATTTACCGCGATCCGTGCAAATTGGTTGTGCTGGTGCCGACGATGGGCAACCTGCACGAGGGGCACCTGAGTCTGATTCGCCGGGGCCGCAAGATCGCCGGGGCCAAGGGCACGGTGGTCGTCAGTATTTTCATCAACAAAACCCAGTTTGGGCCGGGCGAGGATTTCGAGAGCTACCCCCGCACTCTTGAGCGCGATACGGTGCTTTGCCGGGAAGCCGGCGCGGACATCCTGTTCGCGCCAAGAGACAAGACGATCTATGCCGCCGGGCACAGCACCTACGTCGTCGAGTCACGCTTGGCCAAGCGGATGGAGGGGGCATCGCGTCCAACGCACTTCCGCGGCGTGACGACGGTCGTGGCCAAGCTGTTCAACTTAGTGCAACCGAGCGTGGCTGTGTTCGGTGCGAAGGACTGGCAGCAAGCCGCCATCATCCGGCAAATGACCGACGACTTGATCTTCCCCGTTAGGATCGTGGTCGCGCCGACAGTGCGGGAGCGGGACGGCTTGGCCATGAGTTCACGAAACGCCCACCTCTCCCCTAGCGAGCGCAAACAGGCAACGGTGCTCCGCGAAGTCATCCGTGCCGCCCGGGCCGCCGTAAAAAAGGCAACCGCCCCCCTGCCCTCTGCCGCGCTGCGCCGCAAGCTGACGCGGCTCGTCGGCAAACAGAGCTTGGCCAAGCTGGACTATATCGAGTTCTTTGACTCCAAGTCGCTCGAGCCGGCCGAGCGCGTGAGTCGAGGCACGCATCTAGCCTTGGCTGTATCCTTCGGTGCGACACGGCTCATTGACAACGGCCGGTTGTGACCGAACACTTTCCCGCAACGGATGGCAGATTACGCGAGGCAGTTTGATTTTTTGGTGCTGGGCAGCGGCATCGCCGGGCTGACGTTTGCGCTCAAGGTCGCCCACGCCGGTTCCGTCGCGATCATCACGAAAAAGAGCCGCGCCGAGTCCAACACCAACTACGCCCAGGGCGGCATTGCCGCTGTCACGAGCAAGGAGGACTCGTTCGAGAGTCACGTGCGCGACACGCTCGACGCCGGGGGCGGACTTTGCAACGAGACGGTCGTGCGCGACATTGTGGAGGAAGGCCCGGCCCGCATCGAGGAACTGATCCAGCTCGGCATGAAGTTCTCCGAGCGGGAGAGTCACGGCCACCGCGAGCTCGACCTTGGCCGGGAGGGTGGCCACTCGAACCGCCGCATCTTGCACGCCAAGGACGTCACCGGCCGCGAGATTGAGCGGGCACTGCTGGCCGCCATCGCCGCGCACGAAAACATCACCGTCCTCGAGAACCACCTCGCCATCGACCTAATCACGACGGCCAAGCTTGGCCAGGCGCAGCCCAACCGCTGCGTCGGCGTGTACGTTCTAGACAACCAAACAGGCGAGGTCGAAACGTTCTCCGCGCCGAGTATCACGCTGGCCACCGGCGGTTGCGGGAAGGTTTATCTCTACACGTCAAACCCCGACATCGCCACAGGCGACGGCGTCGCAATGGCGTACCGCGCCGGAACGACCATCGCCAACATGGAGTTCATCCAGTTTCACCCGACCTGCCTCTACCATCCCGAGGCCAAGTCGTTCCTCATCAGCGAGGCGGTGCGGGGCGAGGGCGGCGTGCTGGCGAACCTGCGCGGGGAACGGTTCATGGAGGGCGTGCATCCGCTCAAGTCACTCGCGCCGCGCGACGTCGTGGCCCGGGCGATCGATCGCGAGATGAAACGCAGCGGCGACGACCACGCGCTGCTCGACATCACGCACAAGCAAGCTCGATTCTTGATGGACCGTTTCCCGAACATTTACAAAACCTGCCTAAGCTACGGGGTGGACATCACCAAGGAGCCGATCCCTGTCGTGCCGGCGGCGCATTACCAGTGCGGCGGCGTGCGGGTTGGGCGACACGGCGAAACGAATCTCGCCGGGCTGTACGCCATCGGCGAAGTCGCCTGCACCGGGTTGCACGGCGCGAACCGGCTCGCCAGCAACTCGTTGCTCGAGGCCCTCGTTTACGCGCGCCGTGCCGCCGGGCATGTGCTCGAGCATCCGCCGGAACCGGTCGCCGCTGAACTGCCAAAGTGGCACTCCGGCAGTGCCACCGACCCGGACGAGATGGTCGTCGTCTCGCACAACTGGGACGAGCTTCGACGGCTCATGTGGGACTACGTCGGCGTCGTCCGCACCGACAAGCGGCTGAAACGAGCGCTGGCCCGCGTGCGGAATCTGCAGAAGGAAATCCAGGCGTATTACTGGGACTTCACCGTGACCAGTGACCTGCTCGAACTGCGAAACCTCGCCACCGTGGCCGAATTGATCGTGCGCTCGGCACTCGAACGACGGGAGAGCCGAGGCCTCCATTACACGCTCGATTACCCAGAACCGGTGGATGCCCTCGCCCAACAGGACACCCTCCTACGCTGCGAATAGCGCTTGGCCAACCGGGAAAAGTCGGCCTGGGCAAGTTTTGTCTTAAATCCCCATCGCAGTTGCGCTACATTGCCCGCCCCTCCGGGAACAAACCACTGGCAACCCTTCAACGATGGAACCTTCGAACATGGATTTGGTGCTAATCTGCGGCGTCGCTTTCGCCGCCGTGGTGGCGATTTTGTCGCTGCTTGCTGCGACGATCTCCGGCATCTGCCGCTTGTTTCCGGTGAATGCCGCCGACCTGCCAGACCCCGGCGCCGAGGAGGCGATCCGCCAAGCGGCGGCCAAGGCATTTCCTGATTGCCGAGTCGCCGAAATCCGCGAAATCAAACCGTGATTACTTGGCTTAGCGCACTTAATTTTCAATGATATTCTCTGAGTCAAAAAAAGAAATCCGGGTGATGTTCACCCCGTTCCGCGACGGGCTCCAAAGCGTGTTCGGCGGCAAGACACGCCTCGGCGACATCCTGCCCGCGATCGAGGCCTCCGCAGCCGCCGGCATTCGTCACTTTGAGTTTGGCGG
>JASLKI010000069.1 GCA_030747575.1 Verrucomicrobiota bacterium
AAGTACCCCGTGCCGACGCCGATGTCCGCCACGTTGTCGCCGGCCTTGAGTTTGAGCGACCGGATGAGCGTCTGGGGTTTCTCCTCCAACTCGCGCGACGGGCGTTCGAGCCACCCCGCGCCGAGGTGCCCCATCACGTGAGCGATCTCGCGGCCCATGTAGAATTTGCCAATGCCGTCGCGGCTGTGCTGCGTGCGGTGTGTGTAGCGCGGGTTCTCGGGATCGATGCGGACACCCTTGGTTTGGCCAAGCGCGGGGGAGAGCTGGCCAAGCGCGACGAAGGCGGCTGTGAGTCCGAGGCAAAACAGCGGGCGTTTCATGCGGGGTAATCTACCCTTGGGCAGGGCCGATGACAAGCTGGCCCGTGCTTGGCTCGACGCGCTCGGCTTGGTACGGTGTGCGGTGTTATGGCCTTGGCAAAGAAACTGTTGCACACCCGCTACCGCGTGAACGACCTCGAGCAAACTGTCGAGTTTTACAAGACCGTCCTTGGGCTGGAGGAGGTGCGCCGCCACAAGTCGCCGCGCGGCTCCGAGCTGGCTTTCCTCAAGGCACCCGAGAGCGAGGAGACCGTCGAGATCTGCCATTTCCCCAACAGCGGCCCAGTGGTGGTGCAGGAAGACCTCACGCATCTGGCCTTCGAGGTCGACAGCCTTGAGGAATTCGGCCGGCACCTAGCCAAGCTGGGCTTCGAGTACTCCGACGGCCCGACGATGAGGGAGGCCGGCGGCGGTTTCGCCTTCATCGACGCCCCCGAGGGCTACGAGATCGAGTTGATTGAGATCGCGAAGTGAGTTTCTGGTTTTTAGATTAGACACCGATTTCACGGATTATTTGGAACAGCACATCCGTGGTAATCCGTGAAATCCGTGTCCTGTTCCTCTGCTCATCAAACGATACTTGACTAAATAGGTCGGGATTCTACTTTCTGCCTTGGCATGAAGTTGTCGCAACGGGGTGAGTATGCTTTGCGGGCGCTGTTGGTTCTGGGGATGAACCACGGTTCGAGTGTGGTGCGGATCAGGGACATCGCGCAGCAGCAGAATATTCCGCGCCGGTTTTTGGAGCAGATTCTCAATGACCTGAAGTCAGCCGGGTTTGTGTTGAGCAAGCGCGGAGTGGCGGGAGGCTATCGGCTGCAGCGCGGGCCCAACGAGATTTCGCTGGCCGATATTATTCGTCACTTGGAGGGACCGCTGGCACCAGTGGGGTGTGTGAGTGTGAATTATTACCAGCGCTGTTCCTGTCCCGACGAGGGCAAGTGCGCGATTCGCAGCGTGATGCAGGAGGTGCGCGATGCGATCGTCGGCGTGCTGGAGGGGGTGAGCGTGGCGCATTTGTGCGACCGCGTGCGCGACTTGCAGGGCCCGGTGGAGAACCCGCTCGATTATATCATTTAGGGAGTTTCAAGTTTTCAGTTTCAAGTTCGGACACCGATTACACGGTTGAACTCAATCCTGACTAGCTGTGATAATCCGTGAAGTCCGTGTCCCTTTTCTGCTCACTTAATTCCGTCTCGAGGTCGGACTGGATTTGTCGGAGCAGTGCTTCGTCGGTTGGTTTTTTCCCGAGGGCGGTCCGGACGTAGAAGGTGTCGATCGCCGCGCCCTTCTCGGTGCTGATGCGCGCGACGTGGATGCTGAGTCCGTGCCGTGTCAGCACCTTTGAGATGCGGTGCAGCAGGCCCAGCCGATCCGCTGACTCGACCTCGATGATGGTGCGCGACTCGGCCGAGTGGGTGTCGATGCGGATGCGGGTCGGCCACTCCCATTCCGCTGGTGCGCCGCGCTTGGCTAAGGTGTCGATCTGTGTCTGGAATTCCGGAGACTCGTCCGGCAGCAGTGCTTGGGTGATCAACTTTTTGAACGTGTCGCGCTCTGGCCGCTTGGCCAAGCCGCCGGTTCGGGCGTTCACGACGAGGAACGTGTCGAGGATGATCCCGTCGCTTCGCGAGAAGACGCGTGCGCTCAGGATGTTCAGCCCCGCCGCGGCCAAGGCCCCGGAGATGGTAGTGAACAGCCCCGGGCGATCCCACGTGCAGATTTTTACCGAGGTGTGGCCGCGCGCAGGTTGATTGTGCCAGGCGATGACCGGCTCGAGCACCCTGGAGCCGGAGCCGTTGACGACGCGCTTAAGGAAACGGTTCACCTGCGTGAGGTCGATGTTGATATGCTCGAGCGAGTGGGTGCGGAAATAACGGGGCGTGAGGTGCTCAAAGTGGGCCCCGAGTTCCTCGGCGGAAATTTTCAGCGGCAACTGTTCGCGCGTCTCCTGCATGAGCTTGGCCAGGCGCTGCTGCTCCGCCTGCTCGTAATCCTTGCCGCTGGCGAGTCGCCGACCGGCGAGGTGGTAGAGGGTTTGCAGCAGCGTGTTTTTGAAATCGTTCCAGAGGTTGTTGCTGGTGCCGAGTGAGTCTGCGAATGTCAGCAGCGTGAGCATGGCCAGGTTTTCCTCATCCTGAACCGTCTCGGCGAATTGGCGGATCACCGTGGGTGAGTCGATGTCGCGCCGCTGCGACACCTCGGCCATGAGCAGGTGATGCTCGACGAGAAACTTCAGCCGGGCCAGGCGGCGAGGCGTTAGGCCAAGCCGCTCGCCGACTTTTTGGCAGACGACTGTGCCGTCCTTCACGTGGTCGCCGCTCTCCATTCCCTTGCCGGCGTCGTGCAAAAACAGCGCGAGGTACAGCAGGTACGGCAGGTCGATGTCCTGCAGGATATGGGTGTAGTGCGCGAACGGCGGCTGAGCTGCGTCCCAGACTTGATCGAGTTTCTCGAGGCAGACGAGCGTGTGCTCGTCCGCCGCGTAGGCGTGAAAAAACTCGTGCTGCACGAGGCAGGTCATCCGGCCGAACTCCGGAATGTAGCGCCCCAGCAGATCGACCTCGTGCATAGATCGCAGGGCGGGGGCGACGTTGCCACGCTGGTTGAGAATCTCGAGGAATGTCTCGTGGTTTTCCGTGTCGTGGACGAAGTCGTCGTCCACCAGCGAGACGTTGTCGCGCAGCAACTGCGTGAGGTCGGGGTGAAACTCGAGGCCGCGCTGCTGGGCGTGCAGGAACACGCGCATGAGTCGTCTCGGCTGATCTTTGAAAATACGCGGTGAGATCGGCATCAGTTCGCCGTCGATGATGTTGAAGCCGTCGAGTGTCTCCGTTTTTTTGCCACTCCCGAAAAACGAGCGAAGCGAGGGCAGGCGGCGGGCCGGCTTGGGGCGGAGAGCCAGTCGGCGCTCGACCATGCGGGTGATAAGATGGATCGTGCGCATGTGCGTGTAAAGGTCGCGCATGAACGCCTCAAGCCGGCGCGCCGGGGAGCGGTCCTTGTAGCCAAGCTGCCAGGCAATTTTCGGTTGGAGTGTCTTGGGGATGTCGTCCGCCAGTCGCTTGGTCTGGAGGTGAAGCTCGTTGCGGGTGCGCAGCAGGAAGTCGTAGCCGACCTCGAGTTGCCTGCGATTTCTCGGGCGAACCATCCCCTGGGCCTCGAGCTGCTCGAGGGTGTGGGCGCCGTACTTGAAGTGCGTCATCCACAGCAGATTCTGGTAATCGCGAAGTCCGCCGCAGCCGTTCTTGATGTTGGGCTCCTGCAGCAGGGCGGAGTTACCGAACTTCACGCGGCGCGCGTCCTGGTTGCCGATCCGCATTTGCAGATAGTTGCGGACGTGGTTGCGGACGCATCTGGCCTCGAGCCGCTGCTGGAACTGCCCGAATAACCGGGCGTCGCCGGTGATGAGGCGCGACTCGATCAACGACGTCTTGGTTTGCATGTCGTCATTGGCGCCGTTGACCGCATCCTGGATGTTGCGCACCGAGTGGCCGACCTTCAAGCCGAGGTCGTACAGCGTGTAGATCAAGCCTCCGGGGCCGGTGAATTTCTCGAGCAGTGGATGACTAAATATGCGGTTGACGCTCGGCATCGAGCCACTGTGCAGCAGCATGATATCGACGTCACTGTGGGGGTTGAGTTCCGCGCGACCGTAGCCGCCGATGGCGACGAGGGTGACTTGAAGTTTCCGCGCATTGCCGGGCTGCTCGAAGGTTGCCAGCGTCCAGTCGAACAGCTCGCGCAGCAGCGTGTCGAGCATCCACGACCGGCCAAGGCATACCTCGCGACCGCCGCCGCCGTCGCGGTGCCACCCCTGCAGGCGGGCCGACTCCGTCTTGAGGAAACGCTTGAGCCTTGGCAGCTCCTTGACGAGGGAACTGTCATTGGGGATGGCCATCAATTCCGTGGCTTCGGCTGGGTCTGTGGCGTTCTCCGGCACGCGTCGGGAGTCTAGCCGCGCTGGCCCGCCGAAACAATTCCGCTTGTCCAAGCGTCATTTTGCCCACCAGTAACCTTGCCGCTTGGCCAAGCGTAATTTAGGTTTTTGCGGCATGGTTGACAGGAACGATCCCGATGTGGCCCTGATGTTGAGGGTGAAGGAGGGAGACTTGTCGGCCTACGAGACGTTGGTGGAGAAGTTCAAGCAGCCGGTGATGAACCTGGTTTACCGGCTGATCAACGACATCGACGAGGCGGAGGACATCGCCCAAAACGTCTTCGTTCAAGTCTGGAAAACCCGCGAACGCTACGAGCCGGCCAGCAAGTTCACCACCTGGCTTTTCACGATTGCCCGCAACCTTGGCCTGAACGAAATCCGTCGACGCACACGGCATCCGGCCGACTCACTCGATGAGCCGCGCCCCGACAACGAGTCGCAGCCATTGCGTGTGGTGGAGGATGCCTCCAGCCCGATCCCGGCCGACGCCGCCCTGAGCGGCGAGTTGCGCGCCAAGGTCGAGGAGGCGCTGATGGATCTGCCAGAAAAACAGCGCACTGCCCTGCTGCTCTGCCGCGAGGGCGGCGTCAGATATGAGGAAATCGCCGAGGTGCTGGGCGGGATCTCGCTGACAGCGGTGAAATCGATCATTTTTCGGGGACGTGCGGTGCTCAAAAACCGCCTGAAACCTTATTTGAAATCAGGCGAATGGCAAAAAAAATGACCGCCCGGCAAAACTTTTTTGCAGCCTTGGTTTTTAAGGAAAGGCGACAATGAACCAATCCGAGTTTGATAACCTGTTGCAAACGGCATATGAGCGTGACTTGACTGATGGTGAGTTGGCCAAGCTGGAGCGCTGGCTGGCTGCGAACCCGGCCGATCAGGCCGAGTGGAAAGCACTCGACCACCTGTTGGCCACACTGCCTGACACGCCTGTAGCGACCAATTTCACCGCCCGCGTGCTGGACGAAGTCCGGTGCGCCGAGACGACCCACCCGGCGCTTGGCCAAGTGTGGTGGCAGAGGCTCCTAGCGCCGCAGTTTCGTCCCGTTCAAATCGCGGCTGCTGCAACGCTCGCCATGGTGATCGGTGGTGTTGGCTACCAATCGCACCTTAACCAGTCCCGCGCCGAGATGGCTGCGGCCGTCGCGTCCATCGCGGAGTTTCCCCCCGGTTTTTTGGCTGACTTCGAGGCCATTGGAGCCGTCGCACAGGCCGACGCGATCGACGAGGAACTTTGGGCCGCCCTCAAGTAACTTCATGAAATTGCGAGTCACAGTCGCCCGCCTGCTCCTGCCGCCGATGTTGGCATTGGGTGCGACCGCCGGTGTGCTGGCTGCCGACTCGCCGTTTGCCGTCTTCAAGAAAATCGTCTTGCTGTCCGAGTCCGAGCGCGAGGCGGCGGTGGGTAAACTCAAGATTTCCTCCGAGCGCCATCGCAGACTTGTGCAGGCCAAGGTCCGCGAATACGCCGCCATGCCGGAGGCCGAGCGTGACCGCAAACTCGACGCGCTGGATTTCCGCTGGCACCTGATGCCCATCATGAAAACGGCGAAGACCGACCGGGCCAAGCAGCTGGCCTCCGTGCCGGAGCGGCTCCGCACCGACATCGAGCGGCGGTTGATCGGCTGGGACAAGCTGGAGGCCGGCGTCCGCGCCGACCTGCTCAAGAACGAGTCGTTTTTCCGCTACCTCTCCAGCTTCGGCCGGGGCCGCCAGTCGCGCGTTGCACTGACGAATCACATGGAAAAAATGCCGACCCGCCTGCGCGAGGGGCTCGAGGGGCGCATCACGACCTGGCGTGGAAAATCGAAATCGGATCGCCGCCGGATGACCCGCCAGTTTCACCAGTTTTTCGACATGCCGGTTGCCGAGCAGGAACGCGCCCTGAGCCACCTGTCGAGCCGGGAGCGGGTGCGAATGGAGGCCAGCCTTGCGCAGTTCAAGGCCTTGTCCCGCGCCCAGCGCGAGTTGGTCATTCAGTCGTTTGAGAAGCTGGCCAACATGTCGCAGGGTGAGCGTGCCGGTTTCTTCCGCAATACCGAGCGGTGGAACGACATGAACGAGGGCGAGCGCAAAAAGTGGCGGACACTCGTGACGCAGATGCCGCCGTTGCCGCCGGGCTTCGGGAAACAGGCCGCGCCCCCGCTGCCGCCCGGCTTGGTGGATGAAACCACGCCCCTTCAAACCGTGGTCACCAACACCGTTCGCTGAGCGGCGAAATGGACCCCATTGCCTTCAAGATCGGTGGCTTCGCAATCTACTGGTACGGCATCCTCGTCGCCGGTGGTTTTATGGCCGGGCTTTGGACCGCCAGCCGCCGGTGCGTCCTCGACAAACTCGACGGCAAAGTCATCTCCGATCTCGGCGTGTGGATTATCATCGCCGGGATGCTTGGTGCCCGGGCAATGTACGTCCTCACTTACTGGGATGACCAATATGCCGGCGAACCGCTCTGGCAGGTGCTCGATTTCCGGCGCGGTGGGCTGGTGTTTTACGGCGGCTTCATCGGCGCGGTGCTGGCGGTGATTCTTTACACCCGTTTCCACGGCAAGCAGCCGCTTTGGAAGATTGCCGACGCCTTTGCCCCGAGCATCCCGCTTGGCCACGCGCTGGGCCGCTTGGGCTGCCTGATGTACGGCTGTTGTTTTGGCATCGAATGCGACCTGCCTTGGTCTGTTCAATTCCCGGCGCACAGTCCCGCCTTTGGCGTGCATGCCGCGCTTGGCCAAGTGCCCGGCGATGCGGCCCACTCGCTGTATGTCCACCCGACGCAGATTTATTCCGCGCTGCTGAACGTGGCCCTGTACGGCGGCTTGGCCTGGCTGTATCGACGCAAGCGGTTCGACGGGCAGGTGTTCGCCGTGTACCTCGTGGGCTACTCGGTCAACCGCTTCGTCGTCGAGTTTTTCCGGGGCGACTATTCGGTGGAGGGAATGTGGTTTGGCTGGATGAAGCCGGGTCAGCAGCTCAGCCTGTTTTTGCTGCCCATCGGCATCGCACTGATCGTGACCCTGCGCCGCCGAGCCATGGCCAAGGGGCAGAATTGATCTGGATTTTCTCAACATGAAAACAATGACTCGATTCGTTTTTGGGCTGGCTTTGGCCGGTGCACTCACGCTCCAGGCCGCCGACAAGATTAAGACGGCCAAGGGCGACTTGGAGGTGCACCCGGTCAGTCACGGCACGATGGTGTTTAAGTGGAACGGCAAGACGGTGTTCGTCGACCCAGTCGGCGGTGTGGCGCCGTTCAAGCCGTACGGCGTGCCGGACCTAGTGCTGGTGACCGATATCCACGGCGATCATTTCAATAAGGGCACCCTCGAGGCGATCGTGAAGGACAAGACGGCCGTCATCACGCCCGAGGCGGTGGCCGCGCTCGCGCCGGAGGGGTTGAAAAAGCGCATCACCATCCTGGCCAACGGCAAGTTGGTGGAGAAACTCGGCGTGAAGATCGAGGCGGTGCCGATGTACAACCTGACGGCAGCGCGGCTGCGGTTTCACAACAAGGGACGCGGCAACGGCTACGTGATGACCTTCGGCGGCAAACGGGTATACGTGAGCGGCGACACGGAGGACATCCCGGAGATGCGCGCGCTGAAGAACATCGACGCGGCGTTTGTCTGCATGAACCTGCCGTACACGATGACGCCGGAGCAGGCCGCCGACGCGGTGCGGGAGTTCAAGCCGAAGGTTGTGTACCCGTACCACTACCGGGGCAGCGACACGGCCCAGTTCAAGAAACTAGTCGGCGACGCCTCGGAAGTGCGATTGCGGGATTGGTATAAAAATTAACGCCTGGCCGAGCGTTAGTTTTCGATGTCGAAGAGGATTTCGCGGGGCTCGGCGCCACGGCTGGGGCCGACGAGGCCTCGATCCTCGATTTCGTCCATAATGCGGGCGGCGCGGGTGTAGCCCAGGCGAAGGCGGCGCTGCATGAGTGAGACGCTGGCCTTTTGCTCGACGCGGATGACTTCGATGCATTGCTGGATGAGGTCCTCGTCCTCGTCGATGCCGCTGCCGCCATTGCCGCCATTGCCGGCGGCTGGTGCCTCGAGTTGGCGCTCCATGTCCTTGTCGTAGCTTGGCTTGGCTTGGTTGTTGACGATCTCGACGATGCGGTTGATCTCTTCGTCGGTGACGAGGCAGCCCTGCGCGCGGCGGAGATTAGAGGTGCCGGGCGGCAGGAAGAGCATGTCGCCTTTGCCGAGCAGTTTGTCAGCGCCCATGGCGTCGAGAATGGTGCGGGAGTCCACCTTGGCGGCGACTTGAAACGCTATCCGAGCGGGGATGTTGGCCTTGATGACGCCAGTGATGACATCGACGCTGGGCCGTTGTGTCGCGACGATGCAGTGGATGCCCGCAGCTCGTGCCATCTGCGTGATGCGTGCTATGGAGTTTTCCACCTCGTTCTTGGCCATCAGCATCAAGTCGGCCAACTCGTCGATGATGACGACGATGTAGCTCAGCTTTTCCGGAATTTCGACTTCCTCATCGCGAGGGACGCTGACTTCCTGGTCCATCTCGACGGCGAAGCCTTCACTCTCGTCGAGCGGCAACTCCGGCTGATCCGTTTTCTCCGGTTTCTTTTTGGAGCGCGAGTTGAAGCCGGCAATATTGCGGGCACCGACTTTAGCAAAAATCTGGTAGCGTTTTTCCATCTCGTTGACGACCCACTTGAGCGCGAGGATGACTTTTTTCGGGTCGTGCACCACGGGGGCGGCGAGGTGGGGGAGGCCGTTGTAAATCTGCAACTCGACGACTTTCGGGTCGATCATTACGAAACGCAGTTCCTCCGGCGAAAAACGGAAGAGCAGCGAGGCCACGATGGAGTTGATGCAGACCGACTTGCCCGAGCCGGTGGCACCGGCGATGAGCATATGGGGCATCTCGGCGAGGTCGGTGACGATCGGCTTGCCGTAGACGTCCTTGCCGAGTGCGAGCGGAATCTTGGCTTTGGATTTGTTCCACTCGGGCGAGTCGATGATGTCGCGGAAGAGCACCTTGGTCTTGATGCGGTTCGGCACCTCGATGCCGACGGAGCTGCGGCCGGGGACGGGGGCGAGACTGTTGATGGGCTCGGCCTTGATGGCGGCGGAAATGTTGTTGGCCAGGGCGGAGATGCGCTCGAGTCGGACGCCGGGCGCGGGGTGCAACTCGTAGCGGGTAATGGTCGGTCCCTTGGTAATGTCGCCCTCGGTGACGTCGATATTAAACTGCTTCAGCGTGTCCTTGAGCAGGCGTGCGTTGGAGAGAAGCTGCTCGCGGGTCTCGGTGGGGGCGGTGGCGGGCTCGGGTTCGTCGAGTAACATCGACTTGGGCAGCTTGTAGTCCATGACCTTGGGCGTCTTGGCGACGGAGGTTGGCCCCTTGGGTTTGGCCAGGCGCCTGGGCAGCTTGGGCTTGGCCGGTGCGTCCGGCTTGGTGTCGCTGTCTGTTGGGTCGTCCACTTGGCCAAGGATGTCATCGGTGCTGGCGGCCTTGTGATCGGTGGGCCCGCTTGGTTCGTCCGGTTTTTCGGGCTTGGCCTCTGCGTCGGGTTCATCGGCGGAAGCCTTGACCTCCTCGGCAGTAATCACCGCACCCATCTCGACTTCATCCGGATCCGGTTCGGCCTCATCTGTGGTCTTGTTCCGTTGTTCCGCATCCAGCACGCTCAGGTCGCGAACGGTCGGCCTGGGCACCGGCTTGAGATCGGCACCGAGCCCCTGGTCGGCCTCAAGTTTCTCAGTGGTCTGCTCGATTTCCTGCTCGATGGCTTTCTTCTGTTTTTGCAGGTCACGCTCAAGCCGCCTGGTCTTGCGCTTGATTGATTTTTGGAATGGCTCGCCCGCGGCCAAGCCGGTTTGCTCACGGCGGTCACGCCAATTTTCCCACGCGTCCACCGTCCAGTGCCACATCTCGACCGGCTGGAGGTTGGTCAGGAAATAGAGGCTGGCGAGGATAAACGCGGTGTGGATGATGATCGCGCCCGCAGTGCCGAATTTGTGAAAAACCGGGTAAATGATGGATTCGGCAATAACGCCGCCGAGTTCGAATCCGTCCGCCCAGAATGCGAGGCCGAAGTTTTGGTCCAGTTCCTGCAGCAGCCCCATCAGGCCGAGCAGGTAAACCACTGCGGCGACCGGTTCCTTCCACGATTGGCGGAGGTGGATGAAGAACGGGTGGAGAAAAGCGGCTCCAAAGAACAGCAGCAGCAGCGGCACCATGTAGGCTGCGAAGCCGATGGCCATGAACGAAATCCAAGACAGGTAGGCTCCGACCGGCCCGATCATGTTTTGGTAACCGTCGGCTGAGTCGCCAGGGTTGAGGGGGGGATCCGTCGGGTCGTAGCTGAGTAGTGACAGGACGAAAAGGACAGAAACGGCGATCATCAGGATGCCAATCCATCCCAGATCCATCCGGGGCTGGGCATTGGTTGCTGCCTTACTCTCCTTGCGCGGCACGGGTGGGAGTGTAGGGGCTGCGACGCTGAAGAAAAAGCGCGGATTGGCGATTTGTTGCTGGCGCGAACTTAAGTTGCTTTAGGGATGGTTCCTGTTTAGTTTCCGCCCATGAAGTTCTGGTTCGGCCTTGGGCGGACGATGACGCTGGCGATGTTGGCGGCCTTGGTGGTGGGTTGTGAACCAACGAGCGGGAGCGGTTCCCGAATGGAGGACGACGCCGATTTTGTGCGTGGGAAAAGCCGCCTGGCCCGCAAGGACGTTGAAAGCGCGGTTCTCTCCTTCCGCAAGGCGCTCGCCAACAATCCGGGCAACGCCGCCGCTCATTTCGAGCTGGGGCTGATTTTTTACGAGCCCAGCAACGAAAAAACCAACTACGTCTCGGCCTGCTATCATTTCCAGCGGCATCTTGAATTGCAACAGGACTCCAGCCACGCCGGCAACATCAAGGGCTTCATCAAGGTCTGCAAAAAGGAGATTGCCAAGGACATCGCCATGGCGCCCATCCCGCCTTCAGAGATCAACGCCATCCACACGCTGCGCACTCAGTTGGCGAAGGCCAACAGCGAAAAAAGCCACCTTAAGAGCCAGGTTGAGGCGATGCGCGGCCGGTTGCAGCAAGCCGGCAGCACCGTGCCGGAGGTCGCCGTGGCGGCCGGCAGTTCGCCGCCTTATGTGAACCCCCGCGCCAACCCGCTCGTGGCTCCGAGGCCCAATTACGAAGTCCGATCCAGCCAGCCCCGGACTCACACGCTCAAGGTGGGCGAGAGCCTCTACAGCCTGGCCCGGCGCTACGGCGTCCCGTTCTCAGCCTTGAAAGCGGCCAACCCGCGCCTGATGCGCAACTCTCGCGACCTGAAGCCGGGCGTCACCGTTTACATCCCGGCCAAGCGCACCCAGTAATCCATCGCCGTGCGCCGGTTGGTCTTCCCAGTCATCTTCCTGTTTTGGCTGGCGATGAATGCGCTTCTTTGGCGTGCCGAGTACGGCGACACTGATCGGGGCAGCCGCGTCTCCAACGACGTGGTGCTCAATAAAATCTTCAACGCCCCCGACGCCTCCAACCTGCGGGTTTCGCAGAACGGCACGTCGCTTGGCTTCGTCCATTGGAAAATCATCCCCGACGAGGTTTACTTCAGCGGCACCAACCAGCCGGCTGGGCGCGTCGAGTCGATCACAGGCTACACCCTCGCGCTCGATGGCCGGATCCAAGTCGAGTCGATAAAGACGAAAATGCGGTTCACTCTCCGCTCGACACTCTCCGCTGGCCTCGGTTGGCAAAACGTCAGCGCCACGATCGACCTGCCGCCCAGCACGTGGGAGTTTGCGGCGGCGGCAACCAACCAAGTGCTGAGCGTGAAACACGACGGGGCGCTTGGCCAATGGGAACGAACGACACCGCTTGGCCAACTGCGAAACCCCGCCGCATTGCTCGAGCCGTTTGCCGGGCCATTTTTTGCGCCGTTGCTCAAGCCGTTGCTGCCGCCCGCCGCCGCGCTTGGCCAAGCCGGCTCCGCGCCGATTGAGCTTGGCCTTGAGTGGGCCGCCTACAACGACGCGATCCGGCTCGGCAGCACGCGCGTCCGCATTTATCGCATCGAGGCCAAGCTGCCCGGCGAGCGTGTGGTGACCGTACTGGTGAGCCGGGTGGGCGAGATTTTGCAGGTCACTTTCCCCGGCCAACTCGAGTTCACCAACGAAAGTTTCCACCTGAAAAAAGAAGCGGAAAAATGATCGAAATCGAGCAATTAACGAAGCAATTCGGCGATTTAAGAGCAGTCGACGACATCAGTCTAGCCGTGCCGGCGGGCGAGTTTTTCGTCATTCTTGGCCCGAATGCCGCCGGCAAAACCACCACCATCAAGGTCATGGCTGGTCTAATGAAACCGACGAGCGGCTCGGTGCGGATTTGCGGATCCGACATCGGTACCAGCCCGATCGAGGCTCGCCGACGCATGGCCTATGTGCCGGATTTTCCGTTCCTCTATGACAAGCTCACGCCGGCTGAGTTTTTCCGTTTCACCGGCAAGTTGTTCGGGATGAAGGACGCCACGATGGAGGCTGAGGCCGAGCACCTGGCCAAGCGATTCAACCTTGGTGAGTTTTTGGCCAAGCCGATCGAGAGTCTCTCGCACGGCACAAAGCAGCGTGTGGCCATCGTCTCCGCGCTGATGCACTCGCCGGAGGTCGTCGTGTTCGATGAGCCGATGGTTGGGCTGGACCCGCACCATTCCCGCGTGCTCAAGGACATCCTGCGCGAACAGGCCGACGCCGGCGTGACGGTGTTTGTCTCCACCCACCAACTCAGCGTCGCCGAGGAAATGGCCGACCGCATCGGCATCATGCACCAGGGGCGACTGGTTGCCGTCGGGTCGCACGAGGAGTTGCAGGCAGCGAACCGGGACAGCACGCTTGAGTCGATTTTTCTGTCGCTTACTGACGACGACGCATGAACGACGCGAAGCCCATTCCGCACTGGCGGCTTTTGGCCGGGGTCAACCGCACGCAAAGCTGGCGGCGGCTCAAGTCGGCGGTGGCGCACTCTCGGCTGCACGCGTTCCTCATGGGCCTGTTCGTCTTGAGTTATACCTTGCTGGCGTACGCGCTGTTTCACAAGGCGCTGCAGTTCACCTCGAGCTTCCCCGGCCTGGGGCCGGTGCTGATCGAGCGGATGATATTCCTGTTGTTCTCGTTCCTGTTTTTGCTACTGCTGCTCAGCAATGTCATTATCAACTTCACCAACCTGTTCCGAAACAGGGAAACGCATTTTTTGCTGTCGCTGCCGGTGCCGCATCAGGTGGTTTATCGGTGGAAAATTTTTGAGTCCGGCATCCTGGCGTCGTGGGCGTTTTTGTTGTTGATCGCACCACTCGTGGCGGCGTACGGGACGACTTACAACGCACCGTGGCATTTTTATTTTGTGACGCCGCTGTTCGTGGCGCTGTTCGTAGTTCTGCCCGCCATCCTCGGCAGTTGGGCGGCAATCGGGCTGGCGCGGTGGGTGGACCGGCTGGCGTTCCAGGTGGCCGCTGTGCTGGCGGTGATCGTGCTGATCGTCTTTGTCAGCTCGTGGCTGCAGCCGGAGACGGTGACCGACGAGATGCTCGAGACGCGCGTGCTCGACGTTGTCGATCGGTTGCTGTCGCGCACGCGGTTTTCGCTGTTCCCGTTCCTGCCAAGCTACTGGGTGTCGAGCGGGATCACCCAATGGGTCGAGGGCGCGTTGATGGGCACGTTTTTCTTTGGCTTGGTTTTGCTCAGTCACACGCTCTTTTTCGGCTATCTCGCCTCGACGTGCACGGGCGGTTTTTTTTACGGAGCGCTCTCAGCGGTGAACAGCCGCGGCAGCGGCGCGGCGGCCTTTTGGAAATTCTGGCGGCGCAAACCACGGTTGGGCCAAGCGGCGTTCGAGCCCAAGCCGCTCGACCGCTGGGCCAAGCGGCTGTGGTGGGGGAGTGCCGACACGAGGTCGCTGATTGTGAAGGACATCCGCACCTTTTGGCGGGACGCAACGCAGTGGGGCCAGTCGCTGATCCTGCTTGGCCTGTTGGTCGCGTACATCGTGAACCTCCGCCATTTCTCTCACCGGCTGACGAGCGATTTTTGGATCAACCTCACCTCGTACCTGAACCTCGGCGCGTGCGCGCTGAACCTCGCCACGTTGACGACCCGCTTCGTTTTCCCTCAAATCTCGCTCGAGGGCAAACGCATCTGGATTATCGGCATGGCGCCGCTTGGTATGCGCCGCACGCTCATGGCCAAGTTTCTCTTTTCCACAGCCGTGTCGATGATCGTGACGATGGCGCTGGTGGGGGCCTCATGCGCGATGCTATCGATTCCGCTGGAGCGCATTCTGTACTTCACGCTGACCGTCGGCGTGATGGCGTTCACGCTCAACGCGCTGGCGGTGGGTCTCGGCGCGGTGTACCCGAACTTCCGCGAGGACAACCCGAGCAAGATCGTCAGCGGGTTCGGAGGCACGCTCTGCCTTGTGCTGAGTTTCCTCTACATTATTGGCATGCTGAGCCTAATGGCGGCGACATCGCGCTGGGCATTCGGCGGCAGCTCGGCGGTGATTTTCGGTCTGGGTTGGGCGCTGTTCCTCGGCGGCTCATTCCTACTCGGCTGGCTGCCGCTGCGAACCGGCATCCGCAAAATGGCCAACCTGGAAATCTAGCCGCTTGGCCAAGCGGGTGTCAGTCTTTGGCTGGGCGCCAGTCGATTAGTTTTAGCTGGACGGTTCGGCGGTCGTTGAAGTCGTTGATCTGCGGCGCGATGGCGATGTCGAAGGTGTCTTTCGGCTCGTCCTCGGGCTTGAGGTTCCATGCGACGACTTCGCAGGAGCCCCGATCGTCGGTCACCCAGAACTTGGCGTGCTGTTTGTCGCCGCCCATGCGGTAAACGGGGCTTGAGAGAGTGAGGCTGGCGACGAGGAGTTGGATCTCCGGGTTGCCTTGGCCAAGCGGCTCGAGTTGGCGCATTTCCTCGATGTGTACGAGGGTCAGTTCCGAGAGGTCGGTCTCGGCGTCGAGCTTGAGCGGCGGCTGGAACATGTCGGGCGTGATGGTCTTCTTGGCGATCTCGTTAATCCGTTCGCGGAAGGCGTCGAGCCGGCCGGGCTTGACGGAGACGCCGGCGGCCATGGCGTGTCCTCCGTGGTCGTTGAGCAGGTCGTCGCAGCCGCGCATCGCCTCGGCGAGGTCGAAGCCCTCGATGCTGCGGGCGGAGCCTTTCCAGCCGTCGCCGTCGCTGGCGAGGATGAAGGTGGGCCGGTAGAACTCGCGCATGACGCGGGAGGCGACGATGCCGATGACGCCGAGATGCCACTCCATGTTGCCCTCGACAATGACGAAATCCTTCGCAGGATCGAAGCGTTCGAGGACATTCTCGACGGCCTTGGTGGAGATGTCGCGCTCGATTTTCCGGCGCTCGTTGTTGTAGTTGTCTAGGATCTCGGCGGCTTTCTCAGCCTCGTACCGGTCCTTGGCCAAAAGGAGGTTGAGCGACGCGTCGGGGTTCTCCATCCGGCCGGCGGCGTTGAGGCGCGGGCCAAGTTGGAAGCCGATATTGAACACGGTGACGGGCCCGGAGACATTGGCGATTTTTTTGAGGGAAACGAGGCCGGGGCGGGTGGTTTCGCTCAGTTGCTCGAGGCCGGAGCTGACGAGTTTGCGGTTTTCGCCGGTCAACGGCACGAGGTCGGCAACGGTGCCCAGGGCGACGAGGTCGAGGTATTGCTTGAGGTCGAGGTCACGCTCCTTTTGCAAGCCCTCCTGCCGGCCGCGCTTGACGAGTGCGTGGGCGAGCTTGAAGGCGAGCCCAACGGAGCAGAGTTCCTGAAAGTTCGGGTAGTCGTTGCTGATCTGGGGGTTGACCATCGCGAGCGGCTCGGGCGGCGGTACGCTGACCTGGTGGTGGTCCAGCACGAGGACGTCAATTTTTTTGCTGTTGAGAAACTCGATGGCCTCGACGGCGGTGGAGCCACAATCGACGGCGATCACGATGTTCACGTCGAATTTTTCGAGGCATTTCTCGAGGGCCCCGGCGCTTAGGCCGTAGCCGCCGTCGAAGCGGCTGGGCAGATACGGCTGCACAGTCCAGCCCAGTTCGGTCAACATCTCCACTAGCAACGCCGTGGAACTGACGCCGTCCACGTCGTAGTCGCCATAGATCAACAACCGCTCGTTGTCTTCCCGCGCCTTCCAGAGCCGCTCGACGGCGGCATCCATGTTTGGAATCAGAAACGGGTCAGCCAACAACTTGAGCCTTGGGTTCAGGAACTCGCTGACTTCCGCTTTGCTGGCGACGCCCCGGTTGACGAGGCATTGCGCCATGAGTGGCGACAGCGGCAGCTCGCGAAAGAGTTGGCCGGTTAAGAGCGGTTGTGAGGGTGCGAGGCTCCAGCGATATTTCACGCCGGAATCCGAACCCTCCTTGATGTCCGGATCAGTTTGTCAGGGTTATTGTTCATACTACTAAAAATTCTTTCGTTGGCCCGGCCTGGCCAACCGTCTGGCGCTCACGTTCCCCCGGTCTCTGCCGGTTCCTTTTTCGGTGCGAACAGCGAGGCGACGATGGACAGGCCTAGGAGCGCCACGACGATGATGAGGACTCCGTTGTGGTTATCCTCAAAATTGAGCCACTCGGGCCGGCCGCCCCAAAGGACGATCAACATCTTGAATCCGATGAACACCAGCACGAGTGCCAGGCCGTACTTCAGGTAGCAAAAATGTCGCAACAGGCCGACTAAGAGGAAATAAAGCGACCGGAGGCCCAAAATTGCAAACACATTCGACGTAAAAACAATGAATGGCTCGGTGGTGATGCCGAAGATGGCCGGGATGGAGTCTACCGCAAAAATCAAGTCGGTGGTCTCGACCATGATCAGGCACAGGGCCAGCGGCGTGAGCGCTCGGCGGCCGTCCAGTTTAGTGAAAAACCGCTGTCCCACGAATTGCGTTGTCACGGGGTAAATCCTGCGTGCCAAGCGGATGAGGACATTTTTCTCAGGCTCCACCTCTTCGTCGCCTACAAAGAGCATTTTGATGCCGGAGAACAGCAGGAAGGCGCCGAAGACGTACAGGATCCAGTCAAACTGGTGGATCAGCCCCGCGCCGCCAAAGATCATTGCCCCGCGCATGACGAGCGCGCCGAGGATGCCCCAGAACAGGACGCGATGCTGGTACTCCAGCGGCACGCGGAAGTAGGCGAAAATCAGCGCGATGACGAACACGTTGTCCATCGAGAGCGACAGCTCCACCACGTAGCCGGTGATGAAGAGATTGGTATGATCGTCACCCCATTGGTCGCCGATCATCATCGGGGCCAGGCAGAGGGCGAACGCCATGGCCATCGAGAACCAGATGGTCGTCCAGATCAGCGCCTCGCGAAAGCCGACGGCGTGGGCCTTGCGGTGGAACACGCCCAAGTCCAGTGCGAGGAACACCAGCACCGCGCCGACAAACCAAACCCAGCTCATCTGGGAGATGGTCAATGCGGCTTCGTTGGCGGTGGCGAGTATCATGCCGGGTGTCTCGGCGGTGTGGCGCTTGGCCGAGCGCGGTGTACGCGAGGCTCAGGCAAAAGGAAAGCCGCCAAGGAGTGGTTTCTCCCCGGCGGCTGGCAAAATCTCTGCCACCTCAGGCCTCCGAGGTGGAAATGCTGTGCTGCGTGATCACGGTCTCGTCTGCCAGACTTGGCTTCTTCCCCTTGTTTTTCCAGAGCACCAGCGAGCCGGCGATGAAGATACTGGAGTAGGTGCCGGTGACCACGCCGGCCAGCAGCACGAAGGCAAAAGAGTGGATCGCGCCGCCGCCGAACATGAACAGCGATCCCGCCGCCAGCAGGGTGGTGCCGGAGGTGATGATCGTGCGGCTCAGCGTCTTGCTGATGGCGCTGTTCATGATCTCGGTGAACGTGCCTTTCACATTCAGTTTTAAGTCTTCCCGAATGCGGTCAAAGATGACGATCGTGTCGTTGATCGAGAAACCGATGATAGTGAGGACGGCCGCCATCACCGGCGCGTTCAACTCGCCGCCCCACAGGAAAAAGAGGCCCAGCGTCATCAGGATATCGTGAATGATGGCCAGGATGGCACCCAGCGCGAATGAGAACTCGTAGCGGAACGTGACGTAAACGAGGATGGCAAAGAGCGCGATCAACAGCGACTTGATCGCGCCCTGCAAAATCTCATCGCTGATGCTCTCTCCGGTATGCAACTGGCTGACTTTTTTGAAACCTTCATCCGAGGCGAACGCCTTGGCCAAGACGCCGATGGCGCCGTCGCCGTCGCCGTCGCGTACCGTGACCTGCAGCCTCTCTTTGCTGTCGCCACCCGACTGGTACTGGATTTTGGCGCCAACGATGCCCTCTTGGCCAAGTGCATTGAGCAATGGATCAACATCCTTCCTCTCGGACGGAGTGAACTCGAACGTGAGCTGGTCGCCGCCCCTGAAGTCCACGCCCACGGCCTTTTCGCCACGACTGACGCCGTACAAGATGCCACCAATCACCAGCAGCCACGAGATGGCAAAGGCGGGCTTTTTATAGCTCATGAAGTTGAGCTTCGGTTGTTCCATCAAGCGCAGCCCCTGTTGACGTTTGCCGGTGCCGTAATTCTTAAACACGTCAAAAACCAACCGGGTCACCACCAGCGCGGTGAACATACTGGCGCAGATGCCCACGGTCAGCGTGACGCCGAAGCCCTTCACCGGGCCGGTGCCCAGGGTCATCAGGATCACCGAGACGATGAGTGTGGTCAGGTTGGCGTCGATGATCGTGCCAAACGCCTTGCTGTAGCCGGTCTCGACCGCCCCCTGTGTCCCCTTGCCGGCCTTGAGTTCCTCGCGGATACGCTCGAAGATCAGCACGTTGGCGTCGATCGCCATGCCGATCGTCAGCACGATGCCGGCGATGCCGGGCAGCGTCAGCGCAGCGTCGAGGTAGCACATCACGCCCATCAGAATGAACAGGTTCAGCACCAGCGC